>JAPUJX010000575.1 GCA_027295975.1 Gammaproteobacteria bacterium | reverse complement strand
GATTACACCTGAACAAGCGTGCTGCCATGTCCTTTTCCTATTGTAGTGTCGTCAATTTTACCACTAAAACGTTGATCTCTTGTCCTGGTATGTCGGCTTGCTCCGAAATGGGATAGAGTCACCTTATTCCGGGGTGGAGAGGGGTCATGTCCAGATACAAAATTAGCGTGAACGGCACGGACCACGAGATCGATGTGGAACCGGATATGCCTTTGTTGTGGGTCCTGCGCGATGTACTTGGCCTCATCGGGACAAAGTTCGGTTGCGGTATCGCCCAGTGTGGTGCCTGCACGGTACACGTGGGCGATGTGCCGATGCGTTCCTGTTCCGTCAGAGTGGCCGATGTGTCCGGGCAATCGGTTCGTACCATCGAAGGATTGGCGGAAAACGCTCAACTGCATCCCGTTCAGCAAACCTGGATAGAACAGGATGTAGCTCAGTGCGGTTATTGTCAGTCGGGTCAGATCATGTCCGCGGCGGCGCTGCTGTTGAGAAACCCCAATCCGACGGATGAGGACATCAATACCGCCATGGTTGGAAACTATTGCCGTTGTGGAACCTACAACCGAATTCGGCTGGCGATTCACAGCGCTGCCAGATTGCTGAATGCGCAAGCTGTCAACGCTGCCCAGGAGGTTCAAGCATGAAACAGATGCGGGCTCACACGGACCTCATAAGCTCAGTCAAAACTGCGGTGGCTGACCAGCTTCGCATGGATCGCCGCTCGTTCCTCAAAATGACGGGGGTCGCAGGGGGCGGATTTGTCATCGCGTCGGTCATGCCACAGTCTTTCGCCGCTGAAGAAGATGTTGCCGATGAAGTCGTTTCCAGCGAATTGAATGCGTTCATCAAGGTATCTTCGGATGGCAAGATAACGATTTACTCAGCCAACGCGGAAATGGGCCAAGGCATCAAAACGGCGTTGCCAATGATCATTGCCGAAGAACTGGGCGCGAGATGGGAGGATGTCGAAGTACTTCAATCGCCGGTCGACGAGGATCGATTTGGTCGCCAGCGTGCCGGGGGTTCCACGACCATTCCGCGCACGTGGGACCAGATGCGGCGTATGGGGGCTTCCGCCAGAGAAATGTTCATCAGTGCGGGCGCACTGGTTATGGAAGTTTCCAGGGATGAACTGAAAACGGCCGAAAGCAAGGTGACCCATGGGTCCGGTCGATTCATGACTTTTGGGCAGTTGGCGACCCTCGCGGCGAAACAGGAAGTTCCCGACCCAGATTCGCTGACGTTCAAGGAACGCGAAGATTACACCATCATCGGCACGTCCATATCCGGCGTGGACAACCTGTCGATTACTACCGGTCTGGCGCTTTTTGGTATCGACACCCGGGTGCCGGACATGTTGTATGCCGCCTACCAGAAGTGTCCGGCAATTGGCGGCAAGGTCGTCGATGCCAACCTGGAAGAAATCAAGGTAATGCCCGGTGTTGTTGACGCGTTCATCGTCAGAGGCAACGACAACGTGCGTGAACTGCTTGACGGTATCGCCATCGTCGGCACGACAACGTATGCGGTTTTTAACGCCAAGCAGCAACTGAAAGTCGCATGGGATGAGAGCCACGCCTCCAAAGACAGCTGGACCGAGATAGTCTCCCGTGCAGAGGGGCTCAAAGGTACGCGTGGAGCCGATGTAGTGATCGACAAAGGTGATGTCGATGCGGCGTTCGCCGATCCCGAAAACACCACGTTGGAAGCTTTTTACGAATACCCCTTCGTCGCCCACCTCTGCATGGAGCCGATGAACTGCAGCGCACACTACAAAAAAGGCGAAGCCGGGCAAAAGGACACGTTGGAGCTGTGGGTTCCGTCCCAGGCGCCCACGCGTGCTTATGCACCGGCGAAATCCATGTTCGGGCTGGAATCCGACCAGGTCACCTTACATCAGATGCGCCTGGGCGGCAGTTTTGGTCGGCGGACTTCCTCCGAATACATCTGTGAGGCAATCACCATCTCAAAACGCATGGGCGCGCCGGTGAAACTCACCTGGACTCGGGAAGACGATATTCACCATGACTTCTTTCGCGTTGGCGGATTTCAAGCGGTAAAAGGTGCGGTGAACTCACAAGGAAAGCTGGTAGCCTTTGAGGATCACTTTATTGGCATGCAACGCCGGGGCCGCGCCGTATCGGGCTCACGCTTTCGGGCAACCGAGTTTCCGATCCAGAACATCGATAATGCATACGCTTCCAAAACGATGTTTGATATCGGCACCCCCTGCGGACCCTGGCGCGCGCCTGGTTCCAACACGTCCGCTTTTGTCTCGCAGAGTTTTCTGGATGAAATGGCCCATGCCGCGGGTCGCGATTACCTGGAATTTCTGTTGGAAATTGTCGGCGAACCGCGTTGGTTCGTAGAGGGTAACATCCGGTCGTTGAATACCGGGAGGGCCGCTGACGTCATCAGGCTCGCGGCAAAAGAGTCGGGTTGGGGACGTGAGATGCCAAACGGTTCCGGTCTGGGGCTGGCGTTTTATTTCTGCCACGCAGCC
>JAPUJX010000574.1 GCA_027295975.1 Gammaproteobacteria bacterium | reverse complement strand
CGAGGCCCGTGGTGGGTTCGTCCAGGAACAGCAATCGCGGGCGACACAGGATCGAGCGGGCAAAACTCAAGCGCACCCGCATGCCTTTCGAGAAGCGTTCGACACGAACGTCTGCGTGTTCGAGCAGATCCACCTGTTCGAGCAGTTCGTCCACCTCCTCGGTTTTATCCCGATACAGCGAAGCGAAGTAGCGTAAATTTTCGCGCGCGGTGAGGCGGGCGTAGTGAACGGGGAGTTCGAAGCCGACCCCAACCTGCTCGTACAGGTCCGAACCCCAATCGCGTACCTCGCGTTCGAGGATGTTGACCTCGCCTCGATAGTCGCGGAGTAAACCGGTGAGTACTTTCTGCGTGGTGCTCTTGCCTGCTCCGTTGGGTCCTAAGAATCCGAAGATCTCGCCATCCGCGACCGAGAACTCCAGATCCCTGACGGCAGGTTCCTTCGATCCCGGATACGCGAAAACCAGCCCATTCACTTCGATCATGACGGCGATAGTACCAAACCGGGGTAGGAACCCATGTGCAACTTTTCTCGGTTCTCAGGCCACAAAGTCGAAGGTGTTCGTTGCGACGACCGCACCGTTGATGAGCAACTCGGCTTTGTGCAGGCCAGGGTACAAGGTGCGGGTTGTGATGGGTTTGAACGGTTGGCGTTTTTTGACGTGGATAGATTCCCCTTTGCGCATTTCCAGATTTTTGACCGCAAATACCTTTGTAGAGTAAGAGCCGTTGGCTTTCAGAAAGTGGATGCACAGTGAGATCAGCAATTTCTGATCGACGGTTGATCGCACCGTACATCGGAATTCGTAACTTTCGCCGACATTCACCACTTTGGTGGTCACGACGTCGGCGATCTCGACCGCGGGTGATGAGGTAAATCCCAGTAGTTTCAACGCTTCGGGATGGCCCTGTTTGACCAACGTTCTGAGTGCGTGCCGGGTCATGTATTCAAGCTCGGAGACATTTTGACGTTTTGCTTTTCGCCACTTTTTCAGCGTGCGAATGACGAGTTGCGCGTCTTGTTTGGAGATGTCGTTGAGCGTATTGGCAACCGACCGCATTACGTAGCGGGTCGAATCGGCATGCAGGGTGTCGAGCACTTCGACGATCCGTGCGGGTGGAACCGTGACCCGCAAGGCCCACGGCAGCAAGGGGCGGATGCCTTCCGATGCGAGACGCCGAACGTGATAGTTGTCGTCAACGGAACATTTGCTGACGAAAGCCATCGTCTCGTCGGGAAACTGTTGCAGGAAAGGTCGAATAGCGCTTTCGGCGGAAGCGCGTTTCGTCGACTCCCTCAAGAAATTCAAGGATGTCGTGATATATTCGGTACTGCAACCGTGTTTCGCAACGTACTCCCCCGGCACCGTCCAGATGTATTTGCCAAAATCATCGTCCGTGAGATCCGGATCGAGAGGTTCCGGCAATGCTGCTTCGAGAACGGCCACCGCGCCCGGAAAATCTCTTGGCAGGTGATTTTCCAGAGTTGTTACCAGCCAGGCGATACGTTCTTTCAGCTCGAGTTCGGGAAAACGTGCGAGGGCCTGTTTCTGGAAGGATTTATCATCGAATTCAGAACTCGCGGCGTGGATATTTTCAGCGAGCAGGGCAACCGAATGTTTGTTGAAGAGTTCGTCTTTCAACGAGAAGGACGGTTTGGCTTTGATGGGCATGGGTGCTCTCGCGTCGGACCGAATGAAACGCATTGTAGACAACTCGGGGTGTTGTGCGAAAATCACTCCCCTTGGCCGTCTGATCCGTTAATCGAAAACGCATTATGAAACCCTTATCCCACATTCGAGTTCTGGACCTCACCCACGCGCGCGCGGGTCCCGTTGCCGTTCGCCTGCTCGCCGACTGGGGTGCGGACGTAATCAAGGTGGAGCAACCGCCAGCCCGTGCGGCAGGCGCTCTCACCGGCGCGCGACGCGGACCCGACGAACAGAATTTGCACCGCAACAAACGTGGTTTGACCATCAACCTGAAGGATCCCGAAGGCCTTGAGATTTTCATGAGACTTGCCAGACAGGCAGACGTGATAGTGGAAAACTTCAAAGCAGAGGTAAAACATCGCCTGAAGGTTGATTACGAAGCCGTGAAAGCCGTGAATCCGGCGATCGTCTACGCAAGCATCTCGGGTTTTGGTCAGGATGGTCCCTACAGCGGCCGCGCAGGCGTGGACCAGATCATCCAGGGAATGAGTGGGTTGATGTCGGTAACCGGCGAACCGGGCAGGGGTCCGATGCGGGTGGGAATCGCCATCAGCGATACGTCTGCAGGGATGTTTCTCGGGCAGGGTATTCTACTCGCCCTGTTGCACAGAGAGCGCACGGGCGAGGGCCAGTGGGTGCACACTTCACTCCTTGAATCCATGATGTCGAAGCTCGATTTTCAAGGTGCGCGTTACACCATGAACGGGGAGATTCCCGATCAGCAGGGTAACAACCACCCTACCCAGGCAGCGATGGGTGCTTTTCGTTCAAAGGACAGCCTCGCAAACATCGCGGCATCGAGCCCGAGGTTGTGGGAACGTTTCTGCCAGGCGCTCGATGCTTCGGCACTTTTCGAAAACCCCGACTACAGCTCTCCGAGAAAACGCCGCGAGCGCAAGGTAGCGCTCAACGTCGACATCAACGCGATTACCGAGGGTTACACAACTGCCGAACTCGTCGAAAAACTCAATGACGCGGGTGTGCCTTGCGGACCGATCAACAACATCGGCGAAGGGTTCAACGACCCGCAGGTGAAATATCTCGAGATGGTGAAACCGGCCCCCCACCCGGAACTCGACGATCTCGGTCTCGTGCGCTCGCCCATCAACCTCTCTTTGTTCCCGGAAGATCCAAGGTTCCGCAATGCCGCGCCCGACCCGGGTGCGGATTCCAACACCATCCTCGAGGAATTTGGTTATAGCTCCGAGCAGATTTCCGCATTTCACGAAGCCGGTGTGATATAACACAGATGACATCCGGAAAACTGACTCCGTCCCAACGGAGTGGCTATGGCGTAGGTGATCTCGGGATCAACCTCTACTTCATCTCCGTGATGACCTATCTGTTGTACTTTTATACCGACGTGTTCGGGCTTTCTCCCATTGCTGCCGGGTGGGTGTTGCTGGTGGCACGTTTTGTCGATGCCGTCACGGACCCGATCATGGGTGCAATTGCGGAACGTACACGCAGCCGTTGGGGTCGATTGCGCCCCCACATACTTTTTGGCGCGGTGCCACTGGGCATCATCGCGGTTTTGACCTTCAGCACACCGGATTTCAGCGATGCCGGAAAACTCTGGTGGGCTTATCTGACTTATATCGCGTTCGGCATCGCCTACACGGTGGTTTCCATTCCGTACTCCGCGCTCACCGCATCCATGACCATGGACCATCAGGAAAGAACGATGTTGTCCACGGTGCGTATGGCTTTTGCATTTGCCGGGGGGCTGGCTATCTCCGTTGGCATGTTGCCGTTGGTGGGTTTGTTCGAAACCGAGGCTTCTGGTTATCAATGGTCTCTCGCCATATTTTCCGTCATTGCCACCGGGTTGCTCTGGATCACCGTCGCCCTGACTCAGGAGAAGATCCAACCGCCTGCGTCGCAGAAGTTGGCGTTGACGGACTCGCTGAAAGCCGTGTTCACGAACCCTCCGCTGCTTGTCGTCATAGTGATGTTTACCTGCGGAATGTTGTCATTCACCGTGCGCCAGACCGTTAGCCTGTACTATTTTCAATACAATCTCGGGCGTGGGGATCTGATTCCGCTGTTTTTCCTGTTGACGATGCCGGTGATGTTCGTCGGGCTTCTTTTCGTGCCTAAGCTTGCGGCCGTTTTCGGTAAAGCGGGAGGTATCGTGATCGGTGCGGTCGTGACGATAGTTGGAGCCATTGGCTT
>JAPUJX010000573.1 GCA_027295975.1 Gammaproteobacteria bacterium | reverse complement strand
TCGAACCGTTAACCCTCGATAACCACCCTGCCCGGGTAATATCAGTAACCTTCCAGTTCACCGTAGCGGTTGCGATGAAAGTTCACATCGCCAAAAGTCTGCTCGCTGACCGCCGCGCGTTTGATGAAAAAACCGATGTCGAACTCATCGGTCATGCCGATGCCACCGTGCATCTGGATGCCTTCGCGGGAAACCAGGTGATATGTTTCGCCCACCTTTGCCTTGGTGAGGCTTGCAAGCTTGGCGATTTCCTCGCCGTCGCGTTGTTCATCCAGCGCCGTAAGCGCTTCGAGCACACAGGATTTCGACAGCTCCACCTCGCAGAACATGTCCGCGGCTCTGTGTTTCAACGCCTGGAACGACCCGATTGGCACGCCAAACTGCTTACGCTCTTTCAGGTACTCAATGGTGCGCTCAAAACATTCCTGGAGCGAACCCAGCATCTCCGAGGCGATGCCGATTCTGGCAATGTCGAGGGTGGGATCCAGAACGTCGGCACCGTTGTCTTTGACACCGAGAATTGATTCCCCCGCCACGCTGACGCCGTTGAAGGCGATGTTCGCCGCGTTGCGGGAATCCACCATCCTCGTGCGGGTCACTTCAACACCGGCTGCCGTTCGATCAACGATGAACAGGGTAATGCCGTCGCGGTCCCCGGAAGCGCCCGACGTCCTCGCCGCAACGATGAGCTTGTCTGCCACATGGCCATCGAGAACGAAGGTTTTGCGGCCATCGAGGGTATAACCATCGCCGGAGGCAACCGCTGTCATCGTTATCCCATATGGACTGTGACGGTGGGATTCCTCCAGTGCCAGGGTCATCAGCAGTTCGCCCGCCGCGATCCTGGGCAACAACTCGCTTTTCTGTACATCGCTGCCGCCGATGTTGACGGCGGTGCCCGCAACCCAGACGGTTGCGTACAGCGGGCTTGGGGCAAGGGTACGACCGGTTTCCTCGGTAACCACGCCTAAACCCTTGTAACCAAACGCCAACCCGCCATGCTCTTCGGGAAAAGGAATACCCGCCCAGCCAAGTTCCACCATGGAAGCCCAGGTATCTCGATCGAAGCCATCGGCATTGTCCTCATCTCTCAGCTTACGCAGTTGACCGATAGGCGCGTTGTTGGCACAGAAATTTTTGGCTGTGTCCTTGAGCATATTCTGCTCTTCGTTAAGGATCATTGGCATGTCAAATCGTCCCCCGAAGTCCCGAAACCCAAACGATCATGAAATCAAAACGAGACCAGATTGTCGAGCGCGGCGCCGACTGGCGTCCATCTTGATTCACTTCGAATAAGCGCTATTTATCTTTCCCGGCCAATCCCGAGATCCCTTCCTCAACCCGTGTATAGAAGCCTTCAAACCAGGGTTTCCATTGGCCCGGTGTGCGGGACTCCTCGAAGAACTGGCGAACCCGGCCGCCGTCGAGGCGAGTCCAAATGCCTTTGAAAGGGTACCGTTCGCTGGTGCTGGTGTAGGTGATCAGCCCTTCGAGGACCATGCTGCCGTCGTTCAAGCCACCACGGATATCGATGATTACCCCCGGAGACACCCACAGCTGTCGCCACTGGGCCGCTACGGGGTCGTAGAAATTCAAGCTGGTACCGGTACTTCCCTGGACTCCAAGCCAGTTTTCCACAAGCAAACAGCCCTTCTGTGCCCGGGCGATATGATTGGCGCCAGCGGGTTGACCGTTGGCTACATGAACCTCCCACTTACCGAGCCAGAAGTCGAAGTCCTGATAAACGGGCTCTCCACACGGCACCGGTGCTGCCACCGCCAAAACACACCAACCGGATAATGACAACGCTGCGAACAATCTTTTACATCTCATACAAGTGTCCCGCTGAATCGCGCGGCCTTCTTCAATACACTTCAACAGGTGCTCCTATTGATGGCTGCAAGTGATGGCTGCAAGAAAAAAAATGTTATCCAAACGGCTGATCATCTCTTTCCTGGTAACTCTGTTATCGGCATGTTTAACCTCCGCCGGGGTTTGGGCATCAGAAAACGTCGATGAGGGGACTACGACACCCTCAGCCGGTACATTCTCCTTATCAGACAGAACGACGATAGAGTCAATAAACGCCGACCCGGAAGAAGCCGAGTTTGAATCCTCACCACCGGCCGCGCCTTTCATTCTGCCGGAACCCGATCTGTCCAGTCTCGGAGTAATAGCGGTTGGATTAGCCGGACTGTTCTGGGTCCGCCGTTACTCGTCCAGGATCTGATTCCACTCTTCGCTTACGACCCACCTACCCGCTCACCCTGAAGCAATAACACCACCACCTGCTGCATATTTCGCCTCGCGATGGCACGTTCGGTAACGCTGACCGGATCTCTGAGCCAGGATTCCGCCCGCTCGACCGTTTCGAACCGCAACGCGATCAGCCGGTCCCAGTTCTCGGTTTTCCCTTCGATCATCGATATAGCAGTTTCCCAGACCACAAGACCGCCGTACTGCTCGAGATTGACCATCTTACGAGCCATCCCCCGGAATCCATCTGCGGCAGCCTCAGCCAACCGGAACAGATAGAGCACTATCACGGCATCCCGGGCAAGGTCATCGGGTACTTCACGAATGCCGACAACAACACGCTCGACTGGATTCGCGGCGCTGATATGCCGATATTCGCTGCTCGTGATCATCTGGACAAATTCGGCCGCCCGGGGGAATCGTACGAGCACCACCTGTGTCCACTCATCCCGCACCGAACCTTCCACCAACTGCAGCATATCGGCCCGCCACAGGAGATGACCGCCATCCGCAACCACCAACCGCTGCATCGGCGCCTCATACGCCCTGGTGTAATCTTCCTTCACGCCAGGCTTCAACGCGGCAAAATGGAGAAGATAGTAGGGTTCGTTTCGCTGCTTTTCGTCCAGAGCAAGGGAGAGAATGGCAGGGCCCACAAACCACGCCGCCAGCCCCGCAGTACCACCGAGGATCACGCAGAACAACAAAAATCCGATCAGGGGCCGACTCACACCACTCAGTTCTGTTTTCCGATCTGCAAATCATAGCCCAAACACGCACAGGGGGAATCCTGGTTGTCCGCCATCGAGAAAGCGTGTAATCATTATCGAAAGACGACCACTGGAACAAAAATGAGCGAAACCATAGCCACCGATCAAACCCACTTCGACTGGGGCGAGCTGGTCGATTCCCTGAATCGTATGTTACGTCTGCGCACCACGCCCATCGGCATGAAGCTCTTCACGACCGTCGCGGAAATGGAGTCCATCCCGCGCGTGCGCCGCCCTTCCGCCATCCATACTACCGATCAGATCGTCGGCCAGGCGTCGCGCAACGGTTGGACCGTCGGGATCACCGTTGAGGACCTCGTTGGAGCCCAGTGCAGTACCGTGATCGGCTTACATCCACGCAGTGAGGAATGGCTGACCGGGAGTCGCATGGCCGGAGTCTGGTACGAGAATCAGGAAGAAGCCAGTGCCCACCAGCACGCAATGGATGTAGCACCATACGGCGAGTACGAAGCCATGGCGGTCAGCCCGCTGGCAAGCGGCCGTTTGAACCCACCCGATATCTGCCTCATCTACGCGACTCCGGCGCAAATGATCATATTCATCAACGGATTACAATGGACCGGTTACAGGAAGCTCGAATGGAGTTGCGTGGGCGAATCTTCGTGCGCCGATTCCTGGGGGCGAGCACTTGCCACGGGCGAGCCGAGCCTCTCCATCCCCTGTTTTGCAGAACGCCGTTACGGCGGCGTGATGGAAGATGAACTCCTCATGGCAATACCACCGCGTTACCTGCCGAAAGTGATCAGCGGTATGGAGCATCTATCCCGCAATGGGTTGCGGTATCCGATTCCAGGTTATGGAGTAAACAACGACGTCCGTGCCGGGATGGGCGTGAGTTACTCCGGCTGACCCGGCATCCGCCACCCGGCAAACAGGGGAGAACCATTATGAGACCCTCCGGCGTGTCCAATGTGTTAACCATCACGTTGCTCTCGTTGAGCAGCTTGGCCGCAAACGCCGAATCTGACTATCTGTTCACAAACGGTCATCTCATCACCATGGCCTCCCCCGATGTCATCCAGGCCGATCTTCTGGTTCGAGACGGTCGCATCAAAACCATGGGCCGCGACCTCGGCACAAGCGTCAACACGACCGTGATCGACATGCGCGGCGGTTATCTGATTCCAGGGCTCGCGGAGATGCACGCTCACGTTCCGGCACCGAACCAGGGCCAACAGTATCGCGACGACGTGCTGTTTCTGTGGATCGCCCACGGCATTACCACGGCTCGCGGCATGCTCGGGCACCCCGATCACCTGGCACTCAAGCAGGCGCTGATGGACCATCGGGTGTCCGGACCGAGACTCATCACTTCCGGACCCTCCTTCAACGGCAATTCGGTATCCAGCCCGGATCAGGCCCGAGAGATGGTGCGGGCACAAAAAGCGGCCGGTTACGACTTCCTGAAAATCCACCCCGGGTTGACCCTCGCCGAGTACGACGCCATGGCGGAGGAGGCCAGGCTGCAGGGAATCGGCTTTGCCGGACACGTACCCGCAGCGGTGGGACTCACCCATGCCCTCGAACGTCGGCAACTCACCATCGATCACCTCGACGGTTACATCGCGGCCCTGGTGCCTGAACCAGACGCCCACGGAAATCGCGTCAGGGCGGGTTTTGGTGTCGGGCTGACTCCCCATGCGGATATCACAAGGCTCGTCGACCTCGTGCGCCAGACCCACCGAGCCGGTGCCTGGATCGTCCCGACCCAGACGCTGCTGGAGAATTCTTCCTCCACCGAGAGCGCGGAGGAATTAATCTCCAGAGCGCAAAACGTCTATCTGCCTCGAACCCTGTTGGCGAACTTCAGCCGTCGCGCCCGCAATGCGGCCAGAAACGAGGATCTCGGAACCAGCTTCCTGGAATTGCGCAGCCACATCATCAAATCGTTACACGACGGCGGCGTCGGGATTCTGCTTGGCTCGGACTCACCCCAGTATTTCAACGTACCTGGCGTTTCCATCCACAGAGAACTCGAGTCCATGGTAGCCGCGGGACTGACCCCTTACGAAGCACTCGCAACCGGCACCACCAATCCGGCACGGTTTTTCGGCCTCGAGAAAGAATTCGGACGGCTGCAGCCGGGCCTGGCCGCCGATCTCGTGTGGCTCTCGAGAAACCCATTGGAAAATATCGCCAACAGCAGATCCATCGAGGGCGTGATGATTCGCGGGCGTTGGATGGATAAACGCATGCGCGAAGCGGGCTTGGCGGATATCGCGCGGCGCAACGGCGGTTCCTGAACCAAAAAAATCTTTCACAATCGTTACGCAAACCGATGCAGCACCCAGGCGATGTGACCGTAATCGGGCGGTCGCCAATCTATCTCCGGAGTCAGGCTATCGGCGGTCAAAGACGCTTCCGCGGAAGCGCTTTTGACCAGAATCTCGACGCGCCCACAGGCGTGGGCAAAAGTTCATGCATTGCTTGATTTTCTCCCCCTTGGATGGAACATGCTTAGCGTGCACACTGTACATTGTCGGGGCCGTAGCTCAGCTGGGAGAGCGTCGCGTTCGCAATGCGAAGGTCAGGAGTTCGATCCTCCTCGGCTCCACCATGTAAATACAGGCGCATCAGATTATCAAACCACAAACGTTGAACGGCGGTGCGCTATGGATCAGGGCATAGGCTTACGCTTGGATCAGGACATACGCTTGGCGCTGGGTCGCCAGGGCGATAACCCCAGAACGAGAAGCACAAATTCGACGCGGTGGCCCTACCCATTCCAGCCCCCGTAAAATCCAGCAACCCGTCACCTCCGACCGTATAGTCTGGACAATACGTGCTCGTAAGACCGGGACGGAGGCCTGTG
>JAPUJX010000572.1 GCA_027295975.1 Gammaproteobacteria bacterium | reverse complement strand
TACCACCCCTGCCTCCCGGTGTCGTAACGGGACAGCGGCCAGCGATCCGTAAGACTGACATTGTGCCAACCCAGCGCTTGCATCGCCGGAATCTCGACGTTGTCCGTCACGATGAGGCGCGCGGAATCGATGGTGGTGAGTGTTTCGTCTGCCCGAACCACATGAGAAAACGTCAGCGCAATCACCAGACCGGAAATGGCCGTTAAGGAATTCAGGTTACAGCCGGCATTGAGCGCGGCCAGGGAAATAACCGCACCCCTACCGGTATTGATCCGACCTATCCGCCGTTCCGTAACACCTGCCCGGAACAAACTCCCGTATGCTCGTCATCGCGCAACGTTACCTGGCCATTACAAATGGTGGCCCGGTAACCGACGGCCCGCTGCATGAAACGCGGCGCATCACCCGGGAAGTCGTGTGTTATGTAAGGCTGTCGTTCTTCGACGCGATCGATATCGATGATGTTGATGTCAGCGCGTGTGCCTGCAGCCAGGGTGCCACGGTCCGTTAGCCCCAGGACGCGCGCTGGTTCCCCGGCAATGCGACGAACGGCCTCGGGGAGACTGTAAACACCGGCATCGCGGTACCAGTGGGAAAGGACAAAGGTCGCCCAACCCGAGTCGATCATCTGGCTGACGTGAGCACCCGCATCGCCGAGCCCGGGCATTGCCCAGTCCGTGGTGATCATTTCCTCCAGGGTTTTCAGGTTCACGTTGAATCCACGCATATGGAACAACGCTTTTCCCTCGCTTTCCAGGATGATCTCAAGCCAGATTTCCACCGGGTGCCTTCCTGCGGCTTCCGCCAGCGCGAGCAGGCTCTCGTGCCGCTCCTTGGTATAATTCGGTCGCTTGCCGTTACCCATCGGATACCAGTGTTTCGTACGACCCGCCGACTCCGGGTCCGCTTTCACTTGTGCAATCAGCTTCGCCCGCGTATCGGCGTCTCGAATCGCAGCCAACCGGCCTTCGAAGTCGAGCTTTCTGAGTTCGTTCCAGGCTGGAGTCCGCCAGAAGCCGTTGTTTATTATCCCCCCAACGCCGCCGCCAGCGCGCGGCACAGTAACCGCCGTCACATCGAGCCCCTCGTCGCGCATCGCTCTGACTCGCTTATCGAGATGGGCCACCGAATCGGACGTCGGACCCGCGACAGCACTGAACAGTACCCCACGGCTGACTCGAGCTTCTTCCGCGAGCAGATCCAGTTCGCTATCGACCTGGCTGAAGTTCATCACCGTCTGCATGATGCCGCCATGTTCACCGACAGCTCTGGCGATGGCTTTCAATTCATCCGGGTGCGCATGGGTGCCCGGTATGCAACGACCATCCGGCAACAGGTGGCCGAGATGGCGATTCGTCGAGAAACCGAATGCTCCATCCTTCACGGATTTACCGGCAATCCGGGCAATTTCCGCGATTTCGTCCGGGCTCGCCGGTTCCTCGACGGCACGTTCGCCCATGACGTAAAAGCGCGTCGCACAGTGGCCCACTAATCCGGCGACGTTGGCGACAGGACCCAGGCGCTCGATCGAGTTCAAGTATTCACCGTAGGTCGTCCAGTCCCACGGCAGCCCCGTCATGATCGCATTCTTGGGAATGTCCTCCACGGTCTCCATCATGCCGGCCAGGAATTCCCGATCTTCGGGCTTACAAGGCGCAAACGTGACGCCGCAATTACCGAGCAATACCGTGGTCACGCCATGCCACGACACGGATGTCATGAGCGGATCCCAGCCGATCTGCGCATCGAGATGAGTATGCAGATCGATGAATCCCGGTGTTACAACCAGACCGTCGGCTTCAATCTCTTCACGACCCTTGCCTCCAACCTTACCGATCGCCGTAATCGAATCTCCATCGATGGCGACGTCGCCCTGATAAAGTTCACTGCCGGTACCATCCGCGATGGTGCCGTTACGAATAACCAAATCGTGTGCCAAGACCCTGCTCCCTTTCACTAACCAGCCGTTTTTCGGACGAGCACAACTATGCCAGAGATTCGAAATCGTTTCTCGCCGGACGATTCTGCGGTCTTTCCGATGATATGAGGTTGTCCAACGTATCCCATCAGTTTCACGGGTACTTCACGCCGGAAGTGTTCGCCGTCTGAACCCGGCTGCAGCAAAGGGGGATGTATACGTGAACTTGGGAATCAACGGAACCGGGTTGGTGCAACGCGCATCGATCGAAGCCATTTCCAATCACGCGCAACGCGCCGCGAAGGATGGGTTTTCGAGTTACTGGCTGGCGGAACATCCGACCGGCGGCTTTGATGCCCTCACCGTGCTCACCGTTGTGGGTTTAACCGTTGCCGACCTCGAACTGGGTACCGCCATCATCCCGAGCTTTCCACGCCATCCGATGGTGCTGGCAGGCCAGGTTCTAACGGCGCGAAACGCGATCGGCAACCGGCTGACCCTCGGCATCGGTCTATCACACGCGCCTATGATGGCGCAGCTGGGCATCCCGTTCGATCGACCGATTCGCCATCTGAAGGAATACCTTTCCGTGCTCATCCCACTGCTCGCCGAGGGTCGCGTATCGTTCACGGGCGAGACGCTCTCCTGCGACGCCGAGACGTTCTCCCGACCCGAGCATCCCTGCCCGGTCGTAGTCGCAGCACTTGGACCACAAGCACTCAAGGTTGCGGGACGGATGACGGACGGCACGACCCTGGCCTGGGTTGGTCCCCGGACCATTCGCGAACATATCAAACCCAGGTTGAGCGAAGCTGCTGCAGAGGCCGGTCGGCCTTCACCGCGAATCATCGCGACACTCCCTGTTTGCGTCTCGGACGATGAGGATCGCGTTAGAGCCCGTATCTCAAAAACCCTGGGAATGTATGCCGAGCTTCCCTCTTACCGGGCGATGTTCGAGCGCGAAGGAGTGAACGAACCCGGCGAGCTGGCACTTGTGGGCAGCGAGTCCCGGGTGAGCGAGAAGATCGAAGAACTTGCCGAGGCAGGCGTTACCGACTTTGCCGCTTCGGAGTTCACCGGCAATGAAGAGGAACGTGAACGAACACGCGATTTGTTGATAGATTGGAACCAGGCACACCAGAAGGAAGCTAGAAAATGAAGATGGGGGTTGTTTTTCCACAGACCGAGATCGGACAAGATCCAACTATGATCGCCAGGTTCGCGACTACCGCGGAAGATATCGGGTATGACCATATCATCGCCTACGATCATGTCCTTGGCGCAAATACGGCAAGTCGACCGGATTGGCAGGGGCCCTATACCACCGAGAGCATGTTCCAGGAACCTTTTGTGCTTTTTGGCTACCTTGCCGGACTCACCAGAACAATCGAGCTCGTAACTGCCGTCATTATCCTGCCTCAGCGCCAAACGGCCCTGGTCGCAAAACAAGCCGCCTGTGTTGACGTGATCTCCAACGGGCGACTGCGCCTCGGCATCGGAACCGGTTGGAACGAGGTGGAGTACGAAGCCCTCGACGCCAATTTCCACAATCGAGGCGTACGTTCCGAAGAGCAGATCGATCTGCTCCGACGCCTGTGGAAAGACGACGCCATTTCATACGACGGCCGCTGGCACAAGGTGACCGACGCGGGACTGAACCCGCTACCGGTCGGGAAACATATTCCAATCTGGCTTGGCGGTATGGACCCCCGGGTGATCGACCGCGTTGCGCGAATTGCGGACGGTTGGTTTCCGTTTGCAACCAAAGAACTCGGCAGCCACATGGAACAATTGCGGGAAAGGATGAAAGCTGCCGAACGGGACATGGCCGAGATCGGTATCGAGTGCATTATTCCGGCCAACACCAGCGTCGAAAGATTAAAGGAACTGGAAGATCTCGGTATCACCCATGTTGCGGTGCTTACCATGAACCAGAAACTGCCGGATACACAAGCTCACATTGACGCGATCCGGCAAACTCGTGATACCCTCAGCTGTGCCTTCTCGTGAGG
>JAPUJX010000571.1 GCA_027295975.1 Gammaproteobacteria bacterium | reverse complement strand
GAAGCGGCGCATTCTAGCGATGTTCTGCGTTATTCGCGAGTTTCTGCATTTTCGAACCCGCTGCGCAGCGTCGGCCATGCTGCTTTCAGATAGATCCCCATCGACCACAGGGTCATGACAGCGGCAACGTAAAGCAACGTGTACCCGATGATCACCCAAGGTCTTTCCAGGATCGGCGGATTGGCCAGCAACACCACCACGGCAATCATCTGAAAGGTTGTTTTGACGCGACCCAGCCAGGTCACGGCGACAATGCCGCGGCGATTCATCTCGGCCATCCACTCCCGCAGAGCGCTGATGACGATCTCCCGGCCGACGATGATGATTCCCGGCAGGGTCAGCCAGATGCTGCTGTGGTGACCGATGAGCAATACCAGCGCGGTCACCACGATGAGTTTGTCCGCGACCGGATCGAGGAAGGCACCAAAACGGGTGGTCTGGTTGAGCCTTCGCGCCAGATAACCGTCGAGCCAATCGGTAAAAGCGGCCAGAGAGAACAACGCCGAAGCGATCAGGTACGTGCTGGGCCCCGGAACGATGTAGACCACAACGAAGATCGGAACCAGCAGGATTCGCGCCATCGTGAGCAGGTTGGGGAGGTTCATGGCAACATTGTAGCCGGGGTGTTCAAGTTGGTGTTATTCGGCATGCAGCGTGCCATAGATGTTTTCGGCAAGCATGTGGCTGATGCCAGGCACCTTGGAGATCTCTTCGGCACTGGCGCCTTTGACAGCGGCCAGGCCGCCGAAATGAGTCAGCAGTTCACGGCGCCGCTTCGGGCCAACACCCGGGATGTCGTCCAGTTCGGAACGACGGCGCCGTTTCTGCCGCCGTTGCCGATGCCCGGTGATCGCAAACCGATGTGCCTCATCGCGAATGTGCTGCAGGAGGTGGGCGGCATCCCCCTGGGGCGGTAAGCCGATCTCACCCGAGGTGAGAAAAAACCGTTCCAGACCCGCCTTGCGGTCCGGCCCTTTGGCGATACCGAGAATCACGACATCATCCACCTGTAATTCCTCCAGCACATCAACGGCGCGGTGCAGTTGTCCGCGACCCCCATCGATCACCAGCACATCCGGCAACGCACCCTCCCCCTGCTTCAAGCGCGTGTAACGGCGCCTCAGTGCCTGTTCCATGGCGGCATAGTCGTCCCCGGCAGTTACCCCCTCTATGTTGAAACGCCGGTAATCGGATTTGAGCGGACCGTTGGTATCGAAAACGACGCAGGAAGCCACGGTAGCCTCACCCATGGTGTGGCTGATATCGAAACATTCGAGCCGCTTAGGCACATCCTCGAGGGAGAGCGCTTCCTGCAAACCCACAAATCTGGCGTAAACGTTACGCTTGTCGGCAAGATAGGCGTTTGCGCTGTGGCTCGCGTTGTCTCTGGCGAGCTTGAGCCAACGCGCCCGCTGGCTGCGTACCCGGGACGTTATCTCTACCCGCCGACCGACGCGATCGCCCAGGGTCTGTGCCAGCAAATCCGCGTCTATGACCTTAGCCGAGGCAATTATGCAGCGAGGGATGTCACGTTCCTGGCCGGCCAGGTAATACTGAGAGAGGAACGCAGACAGGAACTCATCCACTGGCAACCCCAGCTCGTTCCTGGGGAACCACGTCCGTTGGCCCAACATCCGCCCGGAACGGATGAACAGCGCCTGTACGCAACATACGGTGGTGGCGTCCACCAGGGCGAAAACATCTACATCACCCATCGAAGCGTGGACATACTGCTGTTCCTGGATCTTGCGTAACTGGGCGATCTGATCCCGGTACTTGGCGGCCTGCTCGAAGTTGAGTTGATCTGAAGCCTCGCGCATGCGGGTCTTGAACACCTTGAGAACGGCGTCGCTACGCCCGTCCAGAAACATCTCCGCAAGATCTACGTCTTCGGCATAACTCGCAGGCTCGATGAGGCCAACGCAGGGGCCGCTGCACCGTTGAATCTGATATTGCAGGCAGGGGCGCGAGCGGTTTTTGTAAAACGTATCGTCGCAGTGTCGCAGACGAAACAACTTCTGCAGAATGTTGATGCTCTCGCGAACCGCGCTTGCCGAGGGGAACGGTCCGAAATATCTACCCGTTTTCCTTTTGGCCCCGCGATGGAAGCTGAGCCTGGGGAAATCCGTGTGATCCGTGAGATAGATGTATGGATAGGATTTGTCGTCCCGGAGCACGATGTTGTACGGCGGGCGTTCCTTTTTTATCAGGCTCTGCTCGAGCAGCAGCGCCTCGGTTTCGCTGTTGGTAACCGTGACCTCGATGTCCTCGATCTTGGCGACGAGCGCCATCGTTTTGGCTTCGAGCCCCGATGCGCGAAAATAGCTCGAAACCCGGCTTTTCAGGTTTCGCGCCTTACCCACATACAACACCAATCCCTTGCCGTCGAGCATGCGATAGACACCGGGTTTCTTCGTCAAGGTGGACAGGAAGGTTTCTGGCAAGAATACGGGCGCACTCATCACGGTAACTATACCTCGACCACGCACCCTGTTGGAGCACCTTCAAGGGGTGATTCCCGGGTTCGAATGTGGGCCGGGTTTTCACGCTGCTGCAGGTGACGACCTGTTCGCCCTCTTTTTACATGGCTCTCGCGGCTATCGTTCGATTAATGCGCGGATCTTGGCCAGAACGGTATCCAACATCTCCCGGGTCAGGCGTCCGGTGTTCACGTTCAGTCGACTCGGATGATAACAATCGACAAGCCACAAACCCGGTGCCGCTTGGATACATTCACCGTGGATAAAGCGAGAGCCTGACTGGTCGAGAACGTTGAACACGGAATCGTGCGCCACCCGCCCGAGGCACAATACGCAACGCGGCCGCCGCACTCCCGGTTGCCACAACTGCCGCAACTCGTGATCCAGATAAGGAGCACAGGCTTTGATCTCTCCCGCATTCGGCTTGTTCCCCGGCGGAAGGCATTTCACCGCGTTGGTTATACGGGTGTTGTTGAGAGTCGCATCGTCTGCCCGGGGATGGGTGGCAAAACCGTTGACGGCCAGGGACTCGAACAGGAACGAGCCGCTCGCATCTCCGGTGAACGGGCGACCCGTTCGATTGGCACCGTGTTTCCCCGGCGCGAGGCCGACGATCAGCAGTCGCGCGTCCGTGCGACCCCAGGCCGAAACCGGCGCAGCATGATAATCGGCATGGATCTCACGAATCTCATCGAGGTGGGAGACCATGCGAGGACACAACCGGCAACCGGCTAACGATTCATACTGCGTTGACGGCGACATTAGACGATGAGTTTATCATCCCATGACGCACGGCCATCAGCGTCATTTCGACATCGCTGGAGACGCTGAGCTTTTCGAATATCCGGTAGCGGTAACTATTCACCGTTTTTGGCGACAGATGGAGGTCGCTCGAGATCTTGTTGACCTTATTGCAGGTCACCA
>JAPUJX010000570.1 GCA_027295975.1 Gammaproteobacteria bacterium | reverse complement strand
GGCCTGCGAACAGCGCAGACCCGCGCCTACGAGTGACGGGTTATGCCACAGACCACGTATAGAACATGACGGTCATGTACAACCAGGAGGGGGAAAATGAAATTCACGAAACCATTGGTGGCGGTGCTGCTTTTACTTGCGGCTGCGAGCGTTCTGGCCGCTCCGGCAAATCGTCCATGCCGCGAAGACATACAGAAGCTGTGTCCGGACGCGGCTGGAGAACGGGGAGCGATACGCGCATGTATTCAGGAGAATTTCGATCAGCTTTCGGAGCAATGCCAGGTCGCCGTGAACAAACGGAGGGAAGAGCGGCGTTCCGCTGGTGGTGGACAACAGACCCCTCCTGAAAATGCCGGACCGAGGGCAGACCCGTAATCGCATAACGGATAACTCATCCTGAGAGGTAAACGGGCAGTTCTCATAAACCGGGCCCAGGGATGATTTTCGAGCCATCGGTAAATCGAGACAAACGAAACCGATTCAGGTCGTGGACCGCCGGGCGCCCTTGGACCATGTCGGCCATCACTCGACCGGCACCCGGTCCGATACCGAATCCGTGTCCGCTGAATCCGGTGGCGAGGAACAATCCCGGGTGAGAGTCCACTTTGTCCATAACGGGAACGACATCGGGTAACACGTCGATCATGCCAGCCCAGGCTTCTTCGAAGGTGATGCCGGCAAGCGATGGAAGATGTCGACCCAATCGGTCATGCATCTGCCGAATTGCGATGGGTGACGGTGGTGGGTTCAACACGCGGTTTTGCTCGAAGGGGCTGATGTCCACCTCGTTCCATTTTCGCGTCGGCAGGAGGCGCTTCATGAGACCTTCACCGGAGCCGTCGCCGAATCGCAGCTTTAGATATCTGCTGCTCGAGAACAGGCTGGGAAGAAACTTGAAGAAGTAGCGGAAACTGTCCGCGCCGACGAAGTGTTCGTTCATTCCGCTTGCCGCTACCGTGTAACCCCCATCCATGCGTCGGCGAAAGGCGATGTCGTCCGCGGCCGCGTTACCCGAAAACACATCCGCGGTGGGTGCGGTTCTCGCGACGGTGGCGCGCACGGAGAGTTGAGGTAATTTGATATCCAGATTTCCAGCGAACAGAGACGACCAGGCGCCAGCGGCACAGACCACGGACTGGGCGCGAATCCGACCCAGTTCGGTCACCACCCCGGTTACCCGACCAGCCTCGCTATCGATGGTTCGAACGGCACAATTCTCGCGAATCGCACCTCCCGCGCGCTGTACGGCGCGAGCGATACCGGGTACCGCCTTAAATGGCTCCGCGCGTCCGTCGCTGGCGGTATACAGGGCACCCCGCCAGTGACCGGCATTGTCGGTAATCAGTTCGTCAACCTGGGCGCTGGTCAGAATTCGCGAATCGAGTTGGTGTTGTTTGGCAATCTCGAGCCAGTCTTCGAATCCGGCGAGTTTTTTGTCGTCGTCGGCGAGGTAAAGCACACCTTCGCGGGTAAAACCCAGATCCTCGCCGGTCTCCTCGGATAATCGAGCCCAGGTATCGATACTGTCGATGGCTATGGGCAACTCGGCGGCATCACGCCCCTGCTGCCGAACCCAACCCCAGTTGCGACTCGATTGCTCCCCGGCAACTCGCCCTTTTTCACAGACAAAAACGGATACACCGCGCTTGCATAGAAACCACGCCGTGGAGATGCCGATGACTCCAGCCCCGATAATTACCACATCGACCTGATCGGGCAGGGGATCGGAAAATCGAACGGGACTCTGATCGCTGATGATCACGGGCTGATCTTCCCGGAACCATCCAGCGCTTGCTGGAGTTCTTCAAGGTCTTCGGGTGGCAACTCGTCGGTGAAATGCACGATGTACGTCAGAATGTCGGTGGTTTCGAAAAACTGGGCAGCACACGTTACGTGCACGAAACCCGAGGCGTTGAACATGCCTTCCTCGAAGAAAACGAGAGGAATACGCCATTGCCCTTTGCTGATCACCTCACGACAGGAGCGGCAACGGGCCCGGGCGCTGGTGGCTTTTTCGACTCCGTTGATACGTTCGAGACGTCGATGTTCAAGGCCGAACTCCATGCTGCGAACCAACGAAGTTGCATCTTCGATATCGAGGGTCGACTCCTGCAGTGTTGGTTTCAGGGACTCGGGTCGTTTGAGCGCGGCGCACTGCAAGTGGAACCAGAGCGTCATCTCACCGTCGGCAAAGGGATTCGGCAATCGTTCACCGAAACGCAGTTCTCCTTTGGCGATCGGCTTGCCACAACCGCGGCATTTGGCGCGGCCGCTGGCGGCGGGTTCGATCGTATGTGTCATGATTGAATAAAACTCCAGGATCCCTTACTTATTGCTGATTCAACCAACTCGCAGGAATATTGTCCTCAATCAACTGCTTGATACTGAAACATTTGATGTCGTGTTCGGCGCCAATCTCCAGGGCCAACTCTGATTTGTCGTTGGTACGGGCGAATACCATCGTATTGGGGTATTCGCGCTTCAGCCAGAGGGCGCTTCGTAGATTTTCGTCCGCGCGCCCGGTGCCGATAATCACGGTTGGCTCCCCTACGGAGAGATCTATGGAAGCCGCCAGGTTCTGCCATACCTCGGGGTGCGCGATATCCCCCTGAAAAACTTCGCGCCGGTAGTTTTCGCTGATCTGTCGTTGTTCGTCGACCACCAGCACTCGGCGGTCGGCATCGATGTCGATAACGCCAACGGTTGCGATTTCGTCGCGTGCATGGGTCTGCAGTTCTTCGAGAACGGTTTGTCCGAAACGACCGAACCCGGCTATGACGACAACGTCCCGGTCCTGGGTTTTTCGAAAGTGCCCTATCAGATGGTCCCTGACCAATCCTGCGGCCGCGAGGTTATACAGGTTGAAGTTGATGGTTTGTTTGGCGACATTGGTTTCCTGCATCGCCCGCATGAATCGAAGCCTGTGACAATGAAGCACTATTTTCGACCCGAGATGGGGAAATTGGCGGAGAATTTTGCTTGCGGCTTCGTAGGATTGAAAATCGTCTTCGCCGAGCAGGACAACGCGAATCGCTTTATCGAGCCGCAATGCCTTGAGCAGAAAATCGTGGGTGATGTCGCCGGTGATTACGTTGACGTTGAATGTCTCGCGCAGTTCCTGTTCACGGACGAACTCGACCCCATCGTTCACGACCACAACCGATACGTCGGGAGACTGTTTTCGCAATACCCGCAGGTAGCTGGTAGTCAACCCACCGGCGCCGACGATCACGACATGATCGCGCAGGTGTTTGAGCTGCCAGCGGTTCGGCGAGATCAAGGTTAAGACCGCTTCGAACACGGCTGATGCGGTGAGTGCGGGGGCACCGAAATAGGCAAGCCATAACGCCAACCGGCCGAGGGCCGACCCACCCGTGGGGGTACCGATGTCGAGGCCGCCGACCACAAAAAGCCCAAGACTGTAATATGCTTTGGTGAGGAAACCGGAGTGAATCACATCCGGGCGCTCCGAGAGCGAAACGCCGGAAAGCAGCCCGCCGATTGCGAGCAGAAATAGAATCAATGCCGCTGGCCAGCGCCAGTTGATTGTCGGGTTATCGAGAGATTCCTGTGCCATTAGTGATGCCGAGGCGACCAGCGATGTATTGTAGGCGACTCGGTACCGTCTTGCTTTAGAATGGTTGGGGGGAATGGTTGAGGGAATAGGCGAGACAATGGGCTGGAGCCGAGCCAGACCTATTGGTCGGTACAACAACAAACATGATGTTTATCGTGGGGTGACAATGAAGAATTCAGATTTGGCGATGGGGTCAACCCGTGTGGTGCTGATTTCACTTTTTATCGGGGCATCGTTTGCCGCTGTGAATGGGCTTGCGGCCGAACACCCGGGCACAAAAAACGGTCAGTGGCACTATTTGGGAGGGGATTCCGAACATACCCGTTATTCGCCGGCCGATCAGATCAACGCGTCGACCTTCAACGATCTCGAGGAAACCTGGGTCTGGGACGGTGCAAGCTTCAATGCGCAGAGTGGTCGTTCGACTCCGAGTTACATAAACGGTGTTCTCTACACCGTTGCAGGACCCCGCCGGCACGTGGTGGCGATCGACCCGGAATCCGGTGAGACGTTGTGGTCTTACCGAGAACCGAATACCGCCCGCTGGGAGTATTCGATGCGCAAGGATTACGGTAAGGGGATCGCCTATGCGGAGATCGATGGCCGTGGTGTCGTCTACATCGTTTCTCCGGCGTTTTTCCTGACCGCTTTGGATGCAGATACCGGTGTTCCCCTCGAAGGGTTCGGAAAGAAGGTGCTTGTCGAGGGTTTTCCGGATACCGGAGTTGTCGATCTGCTTGCCGATCTCGGTCACCCTTATGATCCTTATGACGGCATTGATCTGAAAATCGGGTACATCACCTCCTCCTCTCCACCGATTGTGGTGAATGGCGTGATCGTGGTCGGTAACTCCGCCGAACAGGGGTACAACCAGTCGCGCATCGAAAACATACCCGGAGACATCCTCGGCTACGACGCCAGAACCGGTGAGTTCCTGTGGAAATTCGACGTGCTTCCCGGCCCGGGAGAGTTCGGACACGATACGTGGGAAAACGATGCGTGGGAGTGGACGGGAGATATTTCCTCCTGGGCACCTTTGTCGGCGGATCAAAAACGAGGCATTGTCTATGTTCCCACCAACGGCGCCACCCTCGACTTCTACGGCGGTTTCCGGCCGGGCGATAATCTCTTCAGTACCAGCTTGATTGCTCTGGACGTCAAAACCGGCAAACGCTTGTGGCACTTCCAGATGGTGCATCACGATATCTGGAACTACGACACGCCGACGGCACCCGTACTGCTGGACGTCGAGATGGACGGCAAAATGGTACCCATCGTTGCGCAGGCCACCAAGCAGGCTTTCGTTTACGCCTTTAATCGGGAAACTGGCGAGCCTCTGTGGCCGATTGTAGAAAAAACAGTGCCGGTCTCGAAAATTCCCGGCGAGAAGCTCGCTGAAACTCAGCCGTTTCCGACCAAACCGGCCCCCTACGACGGGCAGGGGTTGACTCACGACGACCTCATCGATTTCACCCCCCGGCTACGCCAGGAAGCGATTGAAATCCTCGCCGATTGGGAAATTGGACCACTGTTCAACCCGCCGTTACATCGCGACAACGACATGGGCAAGAAGGGCGCGCTCTGGTGTCCGGGGGATGTCGGTGGTGTGAACATCGATGCACCTGTGGCTGCCGATCCGGAAACCGGCATTCTCTACGTACCATCCCGCAGGGCGTGTACTACGCGGATCATGGCGCCAGGTAAGGAGCGAGATGCGATTCTCGAAGCACCTACCGGTTCGACAATTGCCGATTATGCGGTGCTGCGAGGTGCCGGTGTACGAGGTCCGGATGATCTGCCGTTATTCAAGCCACCCTACAGCCGGATCACGGCAATCGATATGAATACGGGCGAACACCTGTGGTATGTACCCGTGGGCGAGACACCCGAACGGGTGCTGAACCACCCTGATCTCAAGGACATGGATATCCCCAACACTGGAACCGGCTCTTCCCCGCCATTGACCGTCACCAAGTCGCTGTTGATGTACGCCTCAACCGCAAGCGATGGAACGCCGCACTTGTTTGCTATTGACAAGGCAACCGGGAAACAGATCGGAAAAGTGGAAATGTCGGATCGAACGCGTTACGGCATGATGACCTACGTCCACGAAGGTAAGCAGTATGTGATCATGCAGACAGGCAGCAAGCTCACCACATTGGCATTACCTTGAAAACGTGAGCAATCCGGGGGGAGGTGCGTTGGTCAGGTTGTCGGTAGCGGTACTGGTTGTGTTGCTGAGCTTCAATGTGGGTGCAAAACCCAGAACGACCATCGATGCGGTATATTCGAAACAACAGGCCAAAAGCGGCGAGGGGCTCTACCGGGAGCATTGCCTGATCTGTCATGACAAGAAGTACTTCCAACCGGTGCTCGAGGTCTGGAGTGGTCAATCGGTAGCTACGCTGCTTCAGATGATGAGCGCTACGATGCCTGAATCAGATCCCGGAAGTCTGCGGGGGAAAGAGTATGTGGACATACTGGCGTATATCTTCTCACTCAGTAAGTTTCCAGCCGGCGACGAGCCCCTCGAACGCCGGGGAGGCAAACTCGACGAGCTCATTATCGCGAATCCCTGATTTAGCTGTTCTCAGCTCGCCTTCTTGAACTTCAACCGCAATTCCAGGGTGCCGAGCATGAAGCCGGGCCGATGTAGAGATTCGTTGCCGGGTGCATAACCGAGTTCGTCAATTCGATCCACCCCTGGCCCGACCCAGGAATCGGTGAGCCGGCGGCGGTGCGCCCGCCAGAGTTCCATGTTCGGGCGCAGTGTCTGAATCGAGACAGCCATCGTCATGGAGAATCTGATGTGCCTCATACCCGTGTTCCTGAGCACCTGGCGAGAAGAGGTCCACGTCATCGAGTCTCACCGGGCATTTCATCTCGCTCAATTCGTGATTGGGGGTTTTCCCTCTTCTCCCGCCGTACTGGTCGTGTCTGGTGCTTTTTGCCCGGACAGGCGACTCGACTCCACCGAATCGATGTGTTCTGCCATTGCCGCTACAAGGTCCGGCTGGACGTTTTCGGGCAGGTTGTGCCCCATGCCCGCAAACATCACCAACCTGGATCCTTCGATCATGGCCGCGGTGTGTTTGCCATGTGGGGGAGGCAGCAATGTGTCGTCTTCACCATGTATGACCAGGGTTGGTACCGAGATGGTTTTGACCTGTTCCGTGCGGTCGCCGGACTTGATGATTGCCATCAGCTGTCTGGGCATGGCGTCCACATGAAGGCCGATTGCCTCCAGTTCAGAGCGCCGTTCGCCTTCACTACCGGCTATGTCGGTAAGGTCGTCACCCGCCCCGTCCTGAGGAGAGGGTAAATGAGGCGCCCCGGTGGTGGACATGATGGAGACCAGGCTGCGGACGCGTTCGGGGTGTTCGGCGGCGATGATCTGGGCGATCATCCCTCCCATGGAAGCACCTACGATGTGTGCGTCGGTGATGTTCAGGGCATCCATTAACGCCACGCTGTCCATTGCCATGTCTTCCAGCGTATAGGCGGCGTTGACCTCGAAGCCCACCAGGTTTTTCAACATCTCCCACCAGATTGTGGGTTGACCAAATTCGTCCATTCGTTGTGTTTCACCGGTGTCTCGATTGTCGAACAGCACGAGCAGATAACCCGCGTGGGCGAGACGTTCGATGAACGCATCTCCCCACAGCCGGTGGGATGCACTCAATCCCATGATCATCAAAAGCGGAGGGGCCGTTGGTTCACCGATAATTTTGTAAGCGATGTTGATGCCGTTTGCCTGGATATTTGCCATCTCGTGTTGATCGAGAAATCCAGTCAGATCGGCTGCGGGTTCCGCACACCGCGCCTGCTGTGAACCCATCAGCGATAACATCAGCAGAACACTAGCGAGTTGCTTTTTCATATTCCCGGTTGCCTTGATGTTGCGTTCTATCGGAGTATGTATCCTAAGCCATCGGGCTGACAACGCATGTGTTGGGTGTTATGGCTGCCGGCCAACTAAACCTTTCCGCCGGCGGATGCATCTATTGGGAAAGGCGGATAAATGCAAACTTTTTACATGGCTTTCCCGTCTATTAGGATTAATCCCGGGGGTTTGGGTTGAATAGTAGTGGCTATTGCTGATACATCCGGCCAGGACGTGCTCCTCAAGCCGAAGTCCCATGTCAGGCGCACCACCC
>JAPUJX010000057.1 GCA_027295975.1 Gammaproteobacteria bacterium | reverse complement strand
AGTTCAAACACCGCATCCGGAATTCTCGGCGTGTGGCCTTCGGTAACGGTTTCCGGACCGCCGGAAAGAATGACACCGCGCGGGGCGAAATCCGCAATAAATGCCGATGGTGTATCGAAGGAATGGATCTCGCAGTACACGCCGGCTTCCCGCACGCCGCGGGCAATGAGCTGGGTATATTGGGCACCAAAGTCGACGATCAACAATCGCTGAGCGTGAATATCAGTCGAAACGGCCACGGTTAACTCACAGGATAGTTGGGGGCTTCTTTCGCGATGGTCACATCATGTACGTGGCTTTCCACCATACTGGCGTGACTGACCCGAACGAATTCAGGAACAGAGCGCATGGCCTCAATGGTTCCCGACCCCGTATAACCCATCGACGCACGCAATCCGCCCATGAGCTGGTGGACGATCGGTCCCATCGGCCCGCGGTAGGCGACTCGACCCTCGATGCCCTCCGGGACGAGTTTGCGTGCATCACTCTCCGGCTCCTGGAAGTATCGATCGCTAGAGCCATGTGATTCCGACATCGCTCCCAGGGAGCCCATGCCACGATAGGATTTGTAAGTTCGACCCTGGTAGAGCTCCACTTCGCCGGGGGCTTCATCGGTCCCTGCGAGCAGGTTGCCCACCATCACCACGCTGGCGCCGGCAACAATCGCCTTGGCGATGTCGCCGGAAAAACGCACGCCGCCATCTGCAATCACGGGAACATCTTCTTCGCAAGCCGCGGCAACGGCCTGGGAAATTGCCGTGATCTGGGGCACGCCGATACCCGTAACGATGCGGGTGGTGCAGATGGAGCCAGGGCCAATCCCAACCTTTACCCCATCGACGCCCGCCGACAACAGCGCCAGCGCTCCTTCCCGGGTGGCAACATTACCGCCAATCACCTGCATGTCAGGGTAGCCTTGTTTTATCAAGCTGATTCTGTCCAGCACCATCTGCGAATGTCCATGGGCCGTGTCCACGACAAGCACGTCAACACCGGCGTCGACCAGTGCCGCTACCCGATCGTCCGTTTCGGTGCTGGTTCCGACACTCGCTCCGACCAGTAATTGACCGTAATCGTCCTTGCAGGCATTGGGAAACGCCTGCGCTTTGTTGATGTCCTTGACGGTCACCATCCCTTTCAGCTCGAACTTGTCGTTGGTCAGCAGGACTTTTTCTATACGGTGTTTATGCAGGATGGCGGTTATCTCGTCGAACGTGGCATTTTCATCCGCGGTGAGGAGTTTGTCCTTCGGCGTCATGATGTCACGCACCCTGGCATCGAAGCGCTGCTCAAATCGCACGTCGCGGCTGGTGATGATGCCAACCAGGCTTTTGCCTTCCACCACAGGCACCCCGGAGATCTGATGCTCCAGGGTGAGTTCCATCAGCTCCGCAATGGTCTTGTCCGGATGAATGACAATGGGATCTCGAATAATGCCGCTTTCGTATTTCTTGACCGCCCGCACCTCCCGTGCCTGGGACTCGACGGTCATGTTCTTGTGAACGATGCCAATTCCACCTTCCTGCGCGAGGGCAATAGCCAGACGAGCCTCGGTAACGGTATCCATGGCGGAAGACATCAGCGGAATATGAAGCCGTATTTCCCTGGTCAGCCGGGTTTCCAAGGAAACTTCCGAGGGTAGTACTTGAGAATAGGCAGGGAGGAGAAGAACGTCGTCGAAGGTGAGCGCGTCATCAGCGATACGCAGCATTTGGGACTCCCCAAAACCGAGATTCTAACGATGGATCAGGATCGTGTAAACTCAAGGATTACCATTTCTCTTAGCCCCCGGAGTTTATCGCGTTCGGCTTGTCTGAACGCCTACCCTATGCAGCCGAGTTTCGAAAATCACCCGGTAATGACGGTAAGCGCCCTGGCGAGAGAGGCGCGGTTGTTGATTGAACAACGATTCAACCTGGTCTGGGTCGAAGGTGAACTATCCAACTTCCGCCGACCCGCATCCGGGCACTGGTATTTCACCCTCAAAGACGAGAACGCCCAGATTCGGTGTGCGATGTTTGCAGGGCGTAACCGTTCCATTCGATTCCAGGTGAAAGACGGCTCCCATGTCGTGATCCGCGGACACGTCAGCCTGTATGAAGCTCGCGGTGATTTTCAACTCATCGCGGATCATATGGAACTGGCGGGAGAAGGCGCGCTGCGCGCAGCCTTCGAGGCTTTGAAGGAACGGTTGGCCGTGGAAGGGCTTTTTGCAACGGATCGCAAAAAACCACTTCCGGAATATCCGCAACATCTTGCCGTGATCTCATCGAGATCCGGTGCGGCGCTCCACGATGTGCTCAGCGTGGTGGGGCGTCGTTTCCCGGCACTCGAAGTAACGTTGTTGCCCGTTGCGGTACAGGGCGAAAATTCCGAAGCGGAAGTGTTGAGGGCGCTGCACCGCATGGAGACGGTAAAACCCGATGTCGTACTGCTCACCCGGGGCGGTGGTTCGCTGGAAGATCTGTGGACGTTCAATCTCGAATCGGTTGCCCGAGCCATCGCCGGTTGCCCGGTACCGATCGTTTCGGCCATCGGACACCAGACAGACATCACGATTGCGGATTTTGCCGCCGACGTCCACGCACCCACGCCTTCGGCCGGTGCGGAGTTGATTACCCCCGATCAGCGCGAGCTATCAGGTCAATTCAGCACACGGCTTTCGAGGTTGTTACGCGCACTGAACGGGGACATCAGGTACCGGCAGCAGACGCTCCGTGGATTGCGCGCGCATCTCCTGGATCCACGTCAACGTCTCCAGCAACATATGCAACGCGCGGACGACCTGGACGAGCGGTTGCGACGAAGTCTGTCCAACAAGCTCTTGCACGCAACCCAAAAACTGCAGGCATTGCGTCGTAATATGCACATCCTGCGTCCACAGACAGTGATTCAGGGGAACAAACTGACTATCGTAAGATTACGCAGTGACCTCGTTTCGCTCATGCAACGCACTCTCGATGGACAACGGGTAATTTTGGCCACCCTTTCCCGCACCTTGCAGGCGGTCAGCCCGCTGAGCACACTCGGTCGAGGTTATGCCGTTTTGTCCGACGGCGACGGCACACTTGGTGAACCGATAAGCTCCATTACCCAGGTTACCGACAACGACAGGGTTACGGCTCATCTTCAGGACGGGTCGTTAACCCTCCAGGTGGAAAAAATCGATGCCGACAACAAACTGCCGGATGTGGGTAAATCGTGAGCAGTCTGGTTCGAAGCCTCGCCTTCTGGGCGTTATGCAGCCTGCCCTCGTTGGCTCATGCACAAGCGGTTCCCGGCGGGGTTTATACGGCAAAACTACCCGCAAACGTTGCCCGTGTTCACTACCGGGATCGTCCGGTACTGATTGTCGACGGGCTCGCGATCGTCGGTATCGGGATAAACGCCGATCTGGGTAATCACGAACTGACGTTGTTCGACCAGGCCGATAAACAAACGAAGTATTCGTTCACCGTACTCGCCAAACAGTATCCAGAACAACACCTTACCATCGCCAATCCGCGCATGGTCAACCCCAACGAAGAGGATCTCAAACGCATTCGCGGCGAAACGGCCAGGATGCAGAGTCAATACCGGCGCTTTTCAAAGATCGAAACCTCCTTGCGTCCTTTTCTCAAACCGGCACATGGAGTTACTTCAAGCCCATTCGGCCACCGACGTATCCTCAACGATCAACCGCGCAGCCCTCACAGCGGCCTGGATATTGCCGCCGCCTCAGGTGCGCCGGTCAGAGCCCCTACCGCCGCGCAGGTGTCGTTGACAGGAAGTTTCTTCTTCAACGGCAACACCATATTTCTCGATCACGGGCAGGGGCTGGTCACCATGTACTGCCACCTGAGCAAACTGAACGTTCATGACGGTGACATGGTGCAACGCGGCGATGTCATCGGACTGGTCGGCGCAACCGGACGAGTGACGGGTCCTCATCTGCACTGGTCGGTCAGCCTGAACGGAAATCGAGTCGATCCCGAGCAGGTGATTTCCATCCTGGCAGCGCCGGAGGTCGAACCGCTCAGCACCGGTAGTCGCTAAATTCCACGCCTCGGGCAGCCCTGGCGCACAGCCGCATAACTGTTGCTCGTGCAGTATCCTTGGCGGACCTTCACGGGATTTCTGAGCATGCCGAACACTCCGACAGATTCCAGATTACGGGCGCACGTTTCCACCGGCTTACCGATGGGCCTTTATTGCTTCGTGGGATTGGGATTGCTGGTCCAGGGAATCAGGTACATCGGAGCGAGCGAACTTATGCCTTACCATTCGGCGGTGATCGGAACACCCTGGGAGACGCTCAGCGAAAGCTACCAGACCCTGCTCCTTGGGTTGCTGAAGGGGTTCGGCGCCGGATCGTTCTGCGTAGGCCTGGCGATTATCATACTGTCGCTCATCCCATTCAGAGCGGGGAGCCGGTGGGCACGCTGGGCGATCCCCGCCGTTGCCGCAACCTATACGGCCGCGCTCGTCTACGTCACGAGCTTTGCACTGCTGCCAGGCGCTGCGCCCATAAAGGTAACCACCGTCCTACTCGCTCTTGTCGTTATCGCTGCGATCTGCTCGGCATTCGCCTCCGACCCACGGATTTAAACGCCCATCAGTGACCGTGGTGATGGGTATGTCCGGCAGCATGGTGAGCCGCGTCGTACGATGCGCTCCCACCGCTGTGGGTCCGCCCGGCCGGCGAATAAGTGTTCGGTGTGGAACGTGGGGAGTTATCAGTGTTTAGTGCGAAATAGCCGTTTACG
>JAPUJX010000569.1 GCA_027295975.1 Gammaproteobacteria bacterium | reverse complement strand
TTCACCGTATCCGGGTTTGGGTTCAGCGATAACAGCCTATGATATGAACGTAGGTGAGATCCTTTGGCAAGTAGCGGGGGATGATAACCAGAGCGTTATTGGCAATTCGGCTTCCATGGTTTCGGGAAGTTTACTGTTTTACAAGAACTCGTCGCTATCTGTGCTCAACGTGTTCAACAAAACCACTGGCAATCTGCTACGTTCGGTTCCGCTGGGTGGCAGGCCCACCGGCATACCGATGACCTATGAACTAGATGGCAAGCAGTACGTGGTCGTTGCACTCGGGAGACAGGACGAGCTGATGGAACTGGTAGCACTGGCGCTTCCGTAACCTTTTTAGGGAGTTAATGGCGTCTGGGTTTTGCTGACTTCACGCATCGCACCGCAACAACTCGTTCGGCTACCTAGCATGCGCACGTGAGCTGACCTAATCGGATTCGTTGGCGTTGTAACTTACAAACGCTTTCTCAAGTATTAAAGTAGTTTCGAGTAGACGTCACAATTCCCATAACCGCGTCTCGCCTTACCAATTTTTTCGTTATTCCGGCGCCGGGCCGGGGAACTGATCACGCAGCAACCGCTTTAACGGCTTGCCCGTGGGATTGCGGGGAATTTCATCAATGAAGGTGACGCCCTTGGGCTGTTTAAAACGGGCCAGCTTGCCATCGCAATGGGCCATGATCTCGGTTTCCGTCAGGTTCTCATCCTTGCGCACAACAACGGCAAAGGGGCTTTCCCCCCAGCGCTCGCTGTCCTGGCCTATCACCGCCACATCGGCCACGCCGGGATGGGCGGTGATGACGTTTTCCAATTCCGCCGGATAGACGTTTTCGCCACCCGAAATGATCATATCCTTGACCCGTTCATGAATGGTGATGAAGCCTTCCTCTTCCCGCAGGGCGATGTCGCCAGTGTACAGCCAGCCGTTACGAATGGTCTCGGCCGTGGCCTCCGGATTGTTCCAATAACCCTTCATGACATGGGGTCCCTGGACCAGCAGTTCCCCCGGTTCTCCCGGCGCGGTTTCGTTGCCTTTCTCGTCCACCACGCGGACGGTGGTGTGAAAAAAGCCCTTGCCGGCGGAGCCGATCTTGACCATGGCGTCATCGGGGCTGATCAAAGTGCCCGGCCCGCCCGCCTCGGTCAGGCCATAGATTTTGATGAACCTCGATGCCGATGTCCTTGTATGCCTCGATCAGACTGACCGGGACAGGCGAGGCGCCGGACATGATCCAGCGCAGGCTGGAAAAATCATATTTCTCAAAATCCGGCACCTGCAGCATGAAATTCAACATGGCAGGTACCGCCAGATTGACCGTCAGCTTCTCCCGCTCGGTCACTTCCCACATCACTTTCGGGTCAAACTGGCGTAACATCACGCAGGTGCCGCCGATGTATATCGTCACCATGGCCGGCAGCAGAGCGCCGATGTGGAACATGGGCAAGGCGATGGCAAACCGGTCCTTGTAACGGAATTCCCCGGTGATGGAGAAGGTGATCACGGCCCAGATCATGGTGTTGTGGGTATGCAAGGCACCTTTGGGCAGACCGGTGGTGCCGGATGTGTACATGATGAACAGATCGTCATCGTCGCCGGCATCTATCTCGGGGGCGTCATCAGAGGCGGCACCGACGACTTCAAGATAATCGTCGGCAAATAAATCCCTGTCGTGCCCGTCCTCGCGGAATTCAAGCCATTTGGTAATTTCGGTGGCATCCTTGCCGCCGTCATGCAGGACGTTGACTGCGTCGGAGAAATCACTGCCGTAGATCAGGACCGAGGCGCCCGCATCCTTAATGATGTAGTTCAACTCGACCGCCACAAGACGCCAATTCAAAGGTACGACGACAGCGCCAATTTTGGCCAAGCCGATAAAACTCTCGAAATACTCGATGCCATTCATCATCAGGATAGCGACCCGGTCGCCTTTCTTCACGCCCATGGCGCGCATGGCGTTGGCAACCTTGTTAGCGCGCAGGTCGATTTCACGATAGTTCAGGCGCCGGCCCGTACCGACATCAACGACCGCCTCCATATCCGGACTCAGATGGGCCCGCTTACCCAGAAACAGACCAATATTGTTACGCATGCCTCAACACCCAGTATTTGGCGACAATCACCGCCTGAAGATGACACATCCCGGGTTGATTTCCCAGCGAGAGCGATAGGTGCCGTAGGTCCTGTCTAAGAAAGCTTTCGTCAAACTAATCGGCACGCCATCCGAGGTCTCTAAATATCAGATGTAAGCCTTCGTTGTAGCGTAGTCCGTGCAGGGAGGTACCGTTTGCCTACGATCAGGAGTTTGTCCGCAACTGACTTGGCAAACTCCTGATCGTAGGCGGATTTGGTTTGGAAGTTATCCGGGGTGCTGGCCTTGAGCATGAACAATGCTGCCTGGGCAAGTTCGCGCTGTCCCGATGCAAACAGCGAGACAATCTTGACGAATTCAGCGTCATAGTTTATCGGGGCAAGCAACAGCGCTTTTTTGGCGCTGGCAACGGCTTCGTCGAAGCGGCCCAGTTCCTGGTAGATGGCGGCTTCGTAATAAAGGTAAGTGGACATCGCCATGTCTTTGGGGCTCAGGCGAATCGCAAGTGTTATCTCTTCGAGCGCGCGCTCTGGGTCGCCGTCTACCTGAAGGATTTTCGCCATCACCGCGTGTACGCCTGCGTTGCCTGGGTTTTGCTTGAGCGATTCTTCCTGAAGTAACCGGGCTTGCTCAACCTGACCATTTACCAGCAACATGGTCGCGAGGCAGGAACACACGGTAGGCTCAAATGGGCTCAACTGGCGTGAGCGTTCACCGTACTCGATGGATCGCACAATTTTAGCCATACGCTCTTGTTCGGTGAGCAGGTAGGGCAGGTTCAACGCGTATCCGCCATCAATGTGGTTCAACATACGCCAGCCCGCGGCAAATTTGGGGTCGAGTTCCACTGACTTGAGTGCATACTCGCGGGCAAGATCCAGACGCTCGGGTGTGACTGCCTGGCCGTTGAGGTCGGTGTATCCAAACGGCGCGTAGGTATTCGCGGAAGCGCGTAAAAAATAGTCGAATGCCTCCATGTCCTCGGTTCGCACGAAACGCGCACGGTCCACTTCGCTGATCAGGAGTTCGGGTTCGATCGCGAGCATGATTTTGCTGACTAACTCTGCCTGCATGCGCAGCACGTCTTCATACTTGAAATCGTAATTCTCCGCCCAGACGAGTTGGCCCTGAGCGTTATTCAACTTCACGGTGATGTGTACGTCTTCTGCAATCTTTCTCACGCTACCGTCGATGATATATCCAGCACCCAATTCAACGGCTACTTCGCGGACATCTGGCGACGTCCCTTTGTACTTGAACGTCGAGCTGGCCGCGATGATCGGGAAACTCTGAAACGCTTGCAAACCGGTGATCAGATCCTCGGTTATTCCGTCGGCAAAGTAATCCTGCTCGCGGTCGTTAGACCGGTTGACAAACGGCAGCACCGCGATAGCCGAACGCCCCGAAAATCCTGGCACCGGTGCTATTGTGTCGATGTTGTCCGCGGGTTTGGTTACCGTAGGCAGGAAATCATCCTCAACCATAAACAAACCTCCAACAACCACGGCCACGATAGCAACCAGTGCTGCAATGTAGAGTGGTATTTTGGACTGTCGTTTTTTGGTTGGTGCAATGTGAGTAACCACAGATCTCGCATCTGCGTCTCCAACGGAGACTACATCCGCGCGCAGTGCTGCCTCGAGCTTTTCATGGAAAGCTTGTTCCCCCAGATTCTCTTTCAGGATTGCCTGCATCGAGCCGATCGACAA
>JAPUJX010000568.1 GCA_027295975.1 Gammaproteobacteria bacterium | reverse complement strand
GGACGCCGCCTCACCGTATCCGTTGGTGCTGTATACCAGGAGCGGGACTCCGACAGGATCACGGGAGACTACGATGAGTGGGCCGGTAGCATTGGCGTATCCTACGTGATATTAGGCACGCCATGACCTCAGAGGTTCCCTAAGTCTATTCCGCCAGCCCGGCCATCGCCTGTCGAGCTTCGTCTGCCTCGGGAAATTCGCCAATGCTGAGCGCCTTCGAAAAGGCGCGTCGTGCCGGCTCAGGTTGGTTTTGCCCCGCCAACGCCACCCCGATGTGGTAGTGAACGGTCGGATTGTTCGGGAGTAATTGAACACTCTGTCTGAGGTACTCGAGGCCGGATCCGGGTTCACCATTGCGCACCAGTATCCAGCCCAGGGTATCGGCAATATCCGGGTTGTTGGGTGCAAGCTCGTTCGCCCTCCGCGCCATGTCCACGGCGCGCGCATCACCCCGCTCCATATAGAGCCACGCGAGATTATTCAACACCACCGAGTTATCGGTACTCAACAACAATTCATATTGGACAATGGCATCTGACTTATCCGGTGAACGCATGAGGGTGTCTGCGAGCATCAATTGAGCACCCAGGTCATTTTCGTGGCGCGTTAGCCAGACCCGCAGACCATCCGCCGCTTCCGTCCAGTTCCCGGACCGTAGCCTGATCAAAGCCAAACGTATCGCCCCGTCCCGCACATCGCCGGTTGCCAGAACCTGGTATGCCTCGGCCGCTTCGAGGGTCATTCCCTGGGCAGCCAATACATCTGCCGCCAATAGCTCGTATCCAGTTCCAGCATCACCCAACGTTGCCAGTCGTTGCAGCCGTTCAGCTGCACTAGATGTGGAGTCTGCCCGCAGATCCAGACGTACCAGACCCCGCAGAGCGCCGATATGTTGTTGATCCGTCAGCTCCAGAACGTGATCCAGGTTACTCCTGGCGAGTTCCAGATTACCCACTTGCGATTGGAGTTGTCCGACTGCAAAACGAAACTGCACGTTGTCTTGCTGGCTGGTCGTCATCGCCTGCAGCTTATTGACCCTGGATCTGGCAGCAGCGAGGTCACCTTCGCGCAAGTCGACCTGCACCCTCAAAACCAGCAAATCCGGATTGTTGGGAGCAAGCGACATCGCCTGATCCGCGATTTGATCTGCTTTTTCTACCTCGTTCTGCAGCAGGTACAAACGTAACAGGCCGAGCATCGCGCGAATCGAATCGGGATTCCCTGTTATCGCTTGTTGCAGGTAACCAACCGCACCCTCGACATTCGCCTGCCTGATGGCAAGCTCGGCCATGCCCATCAGGGCGACCTCGTTTTCGGGGACGCGAACCAGCAGATCCCGGTAGTGAGATTCCGCCTGGGCGACATCGTCGGTCTGCAACGCCAAACGAACCAGATTGATCACAGCAGGGAGAAATTCAGGGTCGCGAAGGAGTGCATCGGAGAACGCCGACCTTGCCGCACTCCGATCATCCTGGCCAAGCGCAACCGCTCCTCTCAGATTGTAACCGAGGGGACTGTCCGGACTCTTACGAATGATGGCTTCAACGGCATCAGCGGCCGCGTCGAATTTGCGCTCACGCAGACGCATCATCGCGATCAGGTAGTCACTTTGAAACTGATCTTGATCAACCTCGATTGCACTGTTGAGCACCGCTTCCGCTTGTTTGTCTTCACCCGCGGATAACAAACTGAGTGCAAGCTGATTGCGAAACGGCGCCATGTCGGGCGCCAACTCCACTGCTCGCTCCAATGCCGGCGATGCTTTTGCCGGATGACCCAGTCTCATCTCACTGGAGCCGACCAGGGCGTAAACTTGCGGATCCCTCGGGGCCGGCATGATGGATTCGAGGGTCTCCAACACCGCGACAAAATTCCCTTCCTCGAAATAGATCGTGGCTAACAGCTTTCGCGCGGATTCGTTACCTGCATTCTGACCTATGAATCGTTGCAGGTTGGCCTTCGCCTGGCTGAACTGTTTTTGCTGGAATTTCACCACCCCCATCAGGTACAAGCTGGGACCATGATCCGGTACCGACCGCTGCACTTCCCGCAGTGCGGTCTCCGCACCATCAAAATCCGTTTCCTGAAACTTGACGAGTGCATCAAGGTAGTGGCCGAAGGGAAACTGGGGCGCCATCCCCAATATCTGACCGATCTCTTCAGCGGCGGCCACATTATCTCCCTGAGCGATGTGCACGCGCGCTAATCCCACCAGTCCGATCACTTCCCCGCCCGGAAGATCATGTACGATTGAAAAAGCATTTATGGAACTCGCCCAATCGGTGTCGGCAAGGGCCAACTCACCGAGACGGACCCAGCTCTCACGATGGTGCGGGTCAATTCGTGTCGCATCTTCCAGATAGGTTCTGGCGCCTTGGAGATCACCCCGACGCAATGCGATTACCGCAAGCCCGAGATTTCCATCCGGGAGATTCAAACCCTGTTGATATAACGCTTTTGCTCGATCGACGTCGTCGCCTGATAAGTATGCATCCCCAAGAGCAACGGCGAGGGGAGGGCTGAGGGATCCGCTACCTTCGAGTTCACCAATGACCTCCTGATGGCGTCCAAGCTGAACCTTGGCCTTTAACAGACCCACCTTTACGTCTTCCGTGCTCCGTCCGAGATCCAGACTGCGCTCGTATTCTTTCAGCGCGCTGGGAAAATCGCCGAGTTTGGCATGAGACTGAGCGAGCAAGAATCGCGCATCCGCGAAATCGGGTGCTTTTTGCAGGGCATTTTTCAGCTCGATGATAGCGGTTCGAATTTGATTTTCCGCAAAATATCCCCGAGCGCTCTCGTAGTGCTCTTCCGGTGTGGTTCGATCACAACCGGCAAGCAACAAGACGCTCCCTAGGACCAAACCAAAACGGTAGATTTTTCTGAGCTGACTCATTCGTTGACCACAGCTATCGGAAGACGTGATTCTATAGGTTTCCGGGTTTTAGGGAAGCCTGATGCAAGTTGGCGGTTAGATTGGATAAGAGCGCATATTAGATAGAGTCTTTAACGAGCTCGTTGGAAAACATACTCTCGTTGCCTTCTGCATCCATCGCCGTCATTGCTACATAGTAAGTTCCCATCGGAATGTTCAGCTCATATTGGGTTACGTTCGAACCGTTGACTCTCACCGAATCGACATATCCTCTCGATTGGACCCCATAATAGATTTTGTATCCAACGAGGTCGTTCAAGTTGCTACCGTCCATGTTTTCGGTTGGTGCAATCCAACTCAATTGAACGACACCGTTGACAAATACGGTAATCATCACCAGTGCGTTGCCGCCGACTCCGGAACAAGTGAGTTTATAGGTGGTGTTGACCGATAACGGACCTACGATCTCGGATCCGGAAGCTGCCCTATCACCCGACCAGCCACCCGTTGCCGAGCAACTGTCGGCATTCCGGACAGTCCAGGTCAGGGTAATGCTGGCCCCGGGCTCTACGACCTCTTCATCGGCCAAAAGGCTGATCGTTGGAGCTGCGTTCGGATCAGGATTCGGGTCCGGACTGGGATTCGTTGTCTGGTCGCCCGCGTCGGAGGAGGATGAAGATCCACCTGAACATGAAGCCAACAACACCAACAGGATTGGCAACCAAACAACCTTCACGCCGACTATGCGCGTGTCGCATCGTATCATCGTCTCTCGCTCCTTAACTCAACTCCAGCCCCGTGCCCATGGGTAATGGAGTAATACAGTCGAAGAGTTTCAGACAGCGCAGATCAATTTCCTGTGAGGGATTCCACAATTACGGAATTCTTTTCCGATATGCGACTCGGCACACAAGTATTCTGCGAGCCAAGGACGAGTCCTGGGTGGAGCTAGGGAATGGTTTTGGCTATTTCGTTCGAATACTGACTTTCAATGCCGCCCGAATCCAGAGCGGTCACCGCAAAAAAATACAACCCCGGTGATACGGTGACATCCCATTGGGTAATCGTCGGTGAGTTGATGGTGTGACTACCCGTATAATTGCGACTCTGTGCGCCCCAATAGACGACGTAACCTGCAAGATCGGTGAGCGCGCTGCCATCCTCGTTTTGAGTCGGCGCCCGCCACTCCAGCGATTTACTCAAAACGCGCACCGTCACCATGGCAACGGCGCTGGTCTGGCCATCACAAGTGAGTCGATAGGTTGCGTCCCGTGGCAACGCACCGGTATCAAAACTCCCGGACAAAGGTTGGCTACCCGACCAGTCGCCCGCGGCCGAGCAGCTGCTTGCATTGGTCGAACTCCAGGTCAATACGCTACTCCCGTTGGTCAACACATCCCTGGGAGAAGCCGTCAGGGTGACTTCCGTCTCAGCGGAATTTGCCTGGACCGTGACTTCCGCAAGCCCTCCGCCCCCGGCGCCCGAACAACTCAGCCTGAAGTTGGTGTCCTGAGTGATGCCGGTGACGGTGCTGTTGCCAGAGAGCGCTTTGTTTCCCGACCATCCACCCGATGCCCGGCACTCGGTCGCGTTGCTGGTACTCCATGACAGGGTGACGGAATCACCGGGACTGATAAGGGTTGCCGATGCGGAAAGGTTGACACCCGCCGGTGGGGTAGAGGTCTGGTTCTGAGCCGGGGATTTACCGCTGCTTCCTCCACTACCACCGCATCCACTAACGGTAAACGCCAAGAGTGCAGGTAATAAACTACGCCAATATTTCATCAATAAGCTGCTTGGATATGGGAGCCAACCAAAATCCTCGAAAGGAGGATGACCAGACGACAGGACACTAGCGTTCGGAATTTTGCTTGTAAAGCCAAAGTCAAACCCCTTAGAATATTCGTCAGCAAACCAGCCCCATTGAAGCGAAACTTCTTAATACTTAATTCAATTAGTTACGCACCATTCCCCGAAATAGAGTTACATACTGTGGATAAGCTGTGGATAAGTCTCGACAATTAAGGCATGCCGCATGAAACAACGCGCCATCACCGCCTCGGTGCTCATTATCGGCAACGAGATCCTGTCCGGCCGAACTCAGGATACCAACCTGAATCATATCTCCCTCACCGTCGGGAGCTGGGGCATTCAAGTTCGCGAAGCACGTGTCATTCCCGACCTGGAAGAAGTGATTGTTACCGCGGTCAATGATGCGCGAACGCGTTTTGACTACCTGTTCACCACCGGCGGCATCGGTCCCACCCACGACGACATCACTACGGACTGTATCGCCGCCGCATTCGGCGTCGATCTCGTGGAGAGCCCGGAGATCGCCGCCATTATCCGGCGGCGTCCGGCACCGCCAGCCGTGATGGAAGCCCGCATGCGCATGGCGCGCATCCCCGTCGGCGCGACGCTGATCGACAACACCACCGGAGGACCCCAGGGATTTCGAATCGAAAACGTGTTCGTGATGGCAGGAATTCCAATGGTCATGCAGGCGATGTTGGGTAGCCTGGAGGGGAAGCTCGAATCGGGGCCCGTGGTTCGGTCGAGGACCGTCACCGCCTATCTCGGTGAAAGTCAGATCGCCGGAGCGCTAGGTGTTATTCAGGAGAATCATCCCGAGATCGATCTTGGCAGTTATCCGTTTTTCAAGAACGATCGTTACGGCACCTCGCTGGTAATGCGCGGTACCGACGAATCTGCCCTGAACGCCATGCTGGAGGAGGTGAAGGCGGCCATCATAGCGGCGGGCGAAACTCCCCAGGACGTTCAGCAGGGATGACCGAAAAGTTGCGTGGCGTGGCCGGGCCCCTGGCAGGAAACCTGCTTCTACGGTCTTTCGTGTTCCTGGCCAGCGTTTTCCTGACCAGTGAAATTGCCGCCCAGTCCCCGGCCGACTATGAAAACCTGCCGGGGCGGAAGGCCATGGCAGCCGTTCCCGGACACGGTAACGACATCTATGGAATCGGCCATTCCCAGCCTACCGACGTCGCCGCCGCGAATCGGGCTTTGCGAGAATGTCAGCGGAAACTCGTCCGGCAAACGGGCGTCTCACTTATCCCGAAGCAAACCTGCGAGGTTGTACATCTCAACGAGGAGCGCGTCACCACGGGCGCCGATATCCGCGCCCGGGTACCGGAAGGTGCGCACCCCCTGTACCTCTGGCGTTATACCTCGGCAAGCGCGACCGTTTATCTCGCAGGATCCATTCATGTCCTGAAACCTACCCTCTACCCTTTGGCTCCGCAGCTCGAGAGAGCATTCGAGCAGTCCGATCTACTGGTTCTGGAGGTAGACACCGAAAAGTATCCCCTCGACGAGATGCAACGCAAGATGATGGACGCCGCCTTACTGCGAGAAGGGCTGACGTTGAAAAAAGTGCTGTCCGCGGCGCTGCTGAAACGCCTGAAAAAAAGCCTGGCCAGCCATGGTATCGATCTGAAGCAGGTTGCTCAATTCAAACCCGCAATGGTGATGAATCAGCTTGTCGTGCTGCGCCTTCAAGCCCTCGGTTATTCATCTGAATACGGTCTCGAGCAACACTTCAGATCCAAGCTGGAAAACAGACAGATACTCGAACTCGAGTCCATCGACATGCAATTCGACGTGTTGTTCAATCAACCCCTGGACGTGCAGATACGGCTTCTTGCCGACACCCTGGAAATGGAAGATGAGATCGAGCCTTTGCTGACGGAGATACTCGGCGCGTGGCTCGCTGGCGACGATGAAAGTTTATCGACGCTCATTCTTCAACAGTCCGGAGATTCCGAGCTCGCACAGGCATTCAACAGGCGTCTCCTGGATGATCGCAACGTCGGCATGGCAAAAACCATCAGACACTATCTGGATACTCCCGGCAGGTACTTCGTTCTCGTGGGCGCCGCCCATTTCATCGGAGAAGCCGGTATCGTCAATTTGCTCGAACAGCAGGGAATAACAGGTCAACGGGTAATGTCTGACGAGCAGATTTAGCGCGGTGGCAGACGCGGTGGCAAAAACGTACACAAAGGAGATCATATATGAACATCGAAGGCAGACGGGCGATAGTGCTCGGAGGTACCTCGGGGATCGGCCTCGCAGCGGCGCGAGGCCTGGCCGATCAGGGCGCCCTGGTCACGGCGATGGGTCGCAGCGAGCAGAACCTCGCTACCGCGCGAGAAGTGCTTGGTGACACGGTTGGTGTCCGGGCTCAGGACGTTCTGGACCGAGCCTCCATGAGTGCGGCGTTTGCGGAACTCGGGCCAATCGACATACTCGTCAACGCAGCCACCGGCGGACCACGAGCGACAGGTCCCTTCGAAAAGATGGACCTCGACGGCTTTCAAGGTTCCTTCCGTAAACTCTGGGGTTACGTCAACTCCGTACACGCCGCCATCCCCCACCTCACCGACGATGGATGTATCGTCCTGGTGAGCGGCTCACCTGCCCGCAAGTGCGCGCCGGGAATGTCGGCAATCTCAACGGTCGGCAATGCCGTGGAGGGGTTCTGCCGGGCAATTGCAGTGGAGATTGCACCAAGAAGAATCAATGTGGTATCTCCGGGAATCATCGACACGCCCATGTTTCCCATGGAAGGCGAAACACGGGAAAAATTCCTCTCCCAGGCGACAGCCAACCATTTACTCAAACGTGCCGGGACGGCCGAAGAAGTCGCCTCCGGAATTCTCTTCGCGATCGGCAACGACTTCGTTACCGGCTCGACCATCGATGTAGATGGCGGAGCATTGCTTCCTTGAGCCTAAGGAGAGTTTGTTGGATCAGGGTAACGCGTGAGTATCTTCAACCCACCCCGGGTATTGCGTAACCCACACGTCCAGACGTTGATGGCGAGCCAGGGTCGTAAACCCTGGGTACGGCGACGGGCCCATGAAGTCACGAGCCATGCCCGGGAAACCATTCTGCAGGGTGCGGACGGCACCCGTCTACAGGCATGGTTGAGCAACCAGTCGGTCCGTGCTCCAACCGTCGTCATCATTCATGGCTGGTTGGGGAGTGCCGACTCGAGTTACGTGTTATCCGCGGGCGCGGAACTCTGGAAATCCGGGTTCAACGTAGCGCGATTGAATTTGCGCGATCATGGTGACACCGCCCACCTGAACGAAGATCTCTTTCATTCCGCCCGTACCACCGAAGTGGTTGATGCGGTGCTGCAGATCCGCGATCGCCATGCCGCAGAGCCTTGTGGAGTAATGGGGTTTTCCCTCGGCGGCAACTTCGCACTACGGATCGGTAGAACCACCGGGTTACCGACCCTTGCCGTTTGCCCCGCCATCGACCCGTTCGACACGATGTGCGCGATCGACAACGGTTGGATTGGATATCGCTGGTACTTCGTGCGCAAATGGCATCGGGCTCTGTGGTCCAAGCAGCTTGCATTTCCAGACCGGTTCGACTTCGCTCAGGCACTCAACCTGCGTTCCATAACAACGCTTACCGACCTGTTCGTCTCCCGCTACACACCGTTCCAGGACACCAGCGAATACCTCGCCAGTTACACCCTCACCGGTGAAACGCTGTCGGACACACAAGCCACTATCGTTATGGCGGCCGACGACCCCGTTATCCCGAAACGAGGTTTCAGGAGCTTGCCCAAAGGGATCGAAATAATTGAAACAAAAAACGGCGGCCATTGCGGTTTCGTCAACGACCGCCGCTCGGCGAGCTGGCTGGATCATTTTGCAACCGACTTCTTCAATCGCGAGCTTCGCTCCAACCCCATTGACACCGGTGCCTATACGACCTCTTCCGGCTCCTGAATCCGATACCGCAGATCATAGTTTTTCACTGGAAGTTGACGAACGCGGGTTCCGGTCGCGTCGAAGATGGCGTTGGTCAACGCCGGTGCGATCGC
>JAPUJX010000567.1 GCA_027295975.1 Gammaproteobacteria bacterium | reverse complement strand
CGGCATCAGCTTCACGCACTTCGGGTCGAAGGATGTGGTGCGCCACCCGTTGGTGCAGAAGATCGTCGATGCTTACGCGGAGTACGAGGAACCGACCGCCGCGGCAGACAGCGAACGTGATGCCGGTTGAGATCCAGCTGGCTTGTGCCAATCAAACGTTACCCACTGAACTACAGCTTCAGAAGTGGGCGGATGCCGCGTTGGAGATCGTGGGCGAAGGGTCCCTGTGCGTCAGAGTGGTAGACGCCGACGAGGGGAAAAGTCTCAATAACCGCTTCCGACGCATGGACAAACCCACCAACGTCCTCAGCTTTCCCACCGACAGGTCGCTACCGGGGGAAACGCTCTGGGGAGACGTGGTGATTTGTGCCCCCGTTGTGTTTGCCGAGGCGATTGATCAGGGTAAAAGGCCAGACGATCATTTTGCCCACATGGTAATCCATGGGGTACTTCATCTGCTTGGATACGACCATGGGACGCGCCGGTCGGCAGAGCAGATGGAGGTCGAAGAAAAACGCATTCTGGAACTTTTTGGCGTTGCCGATCCTTACACCGAGATATGAGCGAAGAATCCACCACCAGCAGAGAACACGCGCGCCGATCCTTCAAGGATTGGTTGTCGGATCTGTTTCATGCGGAGCCGAGCGACCGCAGCGAGTTGATGGAATCGCTGCGCGACGCTGCTGACCGACAACTGATGGATGGCGAAGCGTTGAACATCATCTTCGGCGCCTTACAGGTGTCCGACATGCAGGCCCGGGACATCATGATTCCCCGTAATCAACTCGTTTTCCTGCATGCGGAAGACAAGCCCGTGGACCTTCTTCCGGCGATCATCAAAGCGCAACACTCGCGTTTTCCGGTGATCGGCGATGACCTCGACGATATCAAGGGTATTCTGCACGCCAAGGATCTGCTGCCGCTTACGTTGCAGAAAGACTTCAGCGAATTCGATATCAAAGACATCATCCGGCCGGCCGCCGTGGTGCCGGAAAGCAAACGGCTGAACGTGCTGCTGCAGGAATTTCGCAGCACCCGTAACCACATGGCGATAGTGGTGGATGAATATGGTCACGTCTCCGGCGTGGTGACCATAGAGGACGTACTGGAGCAGATTGTCGGAGACATCGAGGATGAGCACGATGTCGATGACGACAGCTTCTTCATGGAACTCGATTCTCGCACCTGCAACGTAAAAGCCATCACCCCCATTGAAGACTTCAACGAGTATTTTGACCTGGAGCTCGATGACGACGAATTCGATACGATTGGCGGTCTGGTATTGAAAGCATTCGGTCACCTCCCCGAGCGGGATGAAACCACAACGATCGGCGAGTTGCAGTTCCGTGTTCTCAACGCCGATTCTCGTCGAGTGCGGTTGCTGCAAGTCAAACACGGTTGATGCGGTACCTGCTGGTTCTTGCGTTGGGGGCTTTGTTGCCCCTTTCTTTTGCGCCTTTCTCTCTGTGGCCTCTTGGACTCGTTTCTGTCGCCGGTTGGTTTTACATTCTGGAAAAACGCACCAAGAACGTGCTCCTGGAAGGTTGGCTGTTCGGAGTTGGCAAATATGGTGTTGGCGCATCCTGGATTTTTGTCAGCATTCACGAATACGGTAATGCGCCGATACCGCTGGCGGTTTTTGTGGTTGCCCTGTTTGTCGGGGGAATGGCCCTTTTTCCCATGTTGAACGCCTGGTTGTACCGGCGCGTACGCAACTCATCGATGTTGGCAAACGCATGGCTGTTAGCTGTGTTCTGGGTTGCCTTTGAATGGTTGCTGACGTGGTTCCTCACCGGCTTTCCCTGGCTGGGCGTGGGATACGCGCACCTGGCTACGCCGCTTGCCAACTTCGCCCCGGTCGGTGGCGTGTTGCTGGTGAGCCTTGCCGCGATTTCGAGTGTCAGCTTTGCGGTCGCGGGATTTTATGCCGAAGACAAGCGGCTGCCGCTCTCCCTTGCGCTTTTGCCCTGGTTGCTGGCCGGTAGCTTGAGCATGTTCCACTGGGTGGATGAAGGCGAGAGTTTCGAAGCCGCACTGGTGCAGGGCAATATTGACCAGGCGGTGAAGTGGCTGCCGGAAAGCCGCGGTCCGATCATCGATGAATATCTGGAGTTGTCGGCTCCCCACTGGGGTGTCGATCTCATGATCTGGCCGGAAGCGGCCGTTACCTTGTTTCAACATCAGGCGACGGATCTACTGGCAATGCTCGATGAGCGGGGGCTGGCTTCGGGAACCGCGTTGATATTGGGTATACCCGGCGCCAATCGTATGCCGGATGGAGGGATCGTGTTCCGCAACATGGCTGTTGGGGTCGGGGAAGCTTCCGGGCGTTATGTAAAACAGCACCTGGTGCCTTTTGGTGAATACATTCCGCTGGAAAACTGGTTGCGCGGCATCATCGAGATTTTCGACCTGCCGATGTCCCATGGGTCGGCGGGTGACCCCCAACAGCCGCTTCTGGCGGTGAAGGGCGCGAAGGCTGCAATGGCTATCTGTTATGAGGTGATCTACCCCGAACTGGTGAGAGAGCAGGCGGGCCGCGCCGATGTTCTGTTGACGATATCCAACGACACCTGGTTTGGTGAAAGCATTGGCCCGTTACAACATATGGAAATGGCGCGGATGCGAGCATTGGAAAACGGGCGATGGTTGCTGCGGGGCACGAACAACGGGGTCACGGCTATCGTCGATCATCGCGGCAGGGTGCGCCATCGGTTACCGCAGTTCAGCGCGGGAGTGCTGCGCGGCAGCTACCGGTTGATGACCGGGCGAACGCTTTACTCGCGGTTCGGTGGTGCGCCAGCGCTGATTCTCGCTCTGCTCTGCGCCGTTGTTTTCACCTGGCGTCCTTTGCAACCTGAAATCGCAGAGGTTCCCTGAACGGGCTTGGTGGTATCCTTGCGCGCTTTCATGCAAGTGAACTCGAGATGAGCGCAATCTACGATCCGCATGGTGTCGAGCGGGCGGCGCAGACTTTGTGGCGTGAGGCGAAGAGCTTCGAGGTGGACCGGTCCTCCACGGCTGAAAACTTCTACTGCCTGGCCATGTTCCCCTATCCCAGCGGGCAACTGCATATGGGCCATGTTCGCGTTTACACCCTCGGCGATGTCATCAATCGTTACCGACGGTTGAAGGGATTCAACGTCATGATGCCCATGGGATGGGACGCTTTTGGTCTGCCAGCGGAAAACGCCGCGATCAAAAACCAGGTGCCGCCGGCGAAGTGGACACGCGCCAACATCGAATACATGCGTGGGCAGATGCAACGGCTTGGCTTCGGAATCGACTGGTCGCGTGAATTTGCTACCTGTGATCCGGACTATTACCGCTGGGAACAGTGGTTCTTCACGAGACTCTTCGAGAAAGGCCTGGCCTATCGCAAAAGTGCGGTGGTGAACTGGGATCCCGTGGATCAGACGGTGCTTGCCAACGAGCAGGTGGTGGACGGCAAGGGCTGGCGGTCCGGCGTGCCGGTGGAACGGCGAGAGATGGACCAGTGGTTTTTGAAGACTACCGCCTATGCAGACGAGTTGCTCGACATGCTCGATGAATTGCCGGGCTGGCCCGAATCGGTCAAGAACATGCAGCGCAACTGGATCGGTAAATCCGCCGGGGTGGACATCAACTTTCCGGTTATCGACCGCGATGAGGTAATCACCGTTTACACCACCCGGCCCGATACGTTGTTGGGTGCAACCTATGTGGCGATTGCGCCGCAACATGTTCTTGCCCAACAAGCGGCGGAGCACAACGGCGAAGTAGCGGAATTTATCGAGGCCTGCAAAAACACCAGAACCGCGGAAGCGGACATGGCCACCATGGACAAATCCGGCATCGAAACGGCTATTCGTGTGGAACATCCGCTCACCGGCGAGGCGCTGCCGGTCTGGGTCGCCAATTTTGTCGTGATGGAGTACGGCTCAGGCGCGGTGATGTCCGTGCCTGGACACGATCAGCGCGATTGGGAGTTTGCCACGAAATACGGTATTCCCATCAAGCAGGTGATCGAACCTGCGGGTGAAGAAATATGCGATATCGGCGAGGCGGCCTTCACGGCTTACGGCAAGCTGGTGAATTCCGGCGAATTCGACGGAAAGACGTCTTCGGAAGCATTCGACGCCATCACCGATGTGTTGGTGACAAAAAAACGAGGTGAACGCAAAACCAACTTCCGCTTGCGTGATTGGGGAGTCTCGAGACAACGGTACTGGGGATGCCCCATCCCCATGATCCACTGTCAGGGATGTGGAATCGTTCCCGTACCCGACGAAGATCTTCCCGTCGTGTTACCCGAAGACGTCGTCTTCATGGGCGTTGGTTCGCCCCTGGCGACCCTCGAGAGCTTTCTCGATACCCGCTGTCCGAAGTGCGGCGGGGATGCCAGACGGGAAACGGACACCTTCGATACATTCATGGAGTCGTCGTGGTATTACGCGCGTTTCGCATGCCCCGATTCAAACAAGCCGATGCTTGATGAACGGGTCGACGACTGGACACCCGTAGATCATTACGTGGGTGGAATCGAACACGCGATCCTGCACCTGTTGTATGCACGCCTGTATTACAAGCTGTTGCGTGATGCCGGCATGGTCGGCTCCGATGAACCGTTTACCCGTCTCCTGATGCTCGGCATGGTTTTGCAGGATGGCAAGAAGATGTCGAAATCCGCGGGTGACGCCGGCGACCCTCAACACCTGCTCGAGAAGTATGGCGCGGATGCCGTTCGCACCGCGATGATGTTTGCGGCCCCGCCGGATCAATCCTTTGAGTGGAGCGAAGCCGGTGTGGAAGGTCAAGCCAAGTTCTTGCGTCGCTTGTGGAAACTCGTACACGAACACACCAGCCGCGGGTCGGTGGTGGATGTGGAAACAGCGGACCTGTCGTCTGCGGCAAAAAACCTGCGCCGCAAAACCTACACCACCCTCGAGCGGGCCAATGATGATTTCGACCGACGGCTGCAGTTCAATACGGTGGTTTCCGGGGTCCACGAACTGGTTAACGCGATTTCGAAGTTCCCGGCGAAGAATGATCAGGATCGAGCGGTAATAATGGAAGCGTTGAAGATTGCCGTGCTCGTGTTCTCACCCATCGCACCGCACATCAGCCAGGCGCTCTGGGCCGAACTCGGCGAAACGACTCCCCTGGTTGATTCGAGCTGGCCCGAAGTCGATCGGGACGCGCTGGTTCTAGAGACGATCGAGTTGATCGTTCAGGTCAATGGAAAGTTGCGTGGCCGCATTGCCGTGAACGTCGATGACGACGACGAGGTCATACGAACAATGGCGCTCGACAACGACAACGTGGTCCGTTTCCTCGAAGACAAAACCGTGCGCAAGGTCATTGTCGTATCAGGCAGGCTAGTCAACGTTGTGGCTACGTGAAACTCGTCACCTGGGCACTGTTGTTCTCGCTGGCAGGATGCGGGTTTCACCTGCGTACCTCGGATATCGGCACAAGTCTCGAGAGCGCGCGCGTGGAAGCCAGTAAGCGTAACCTGCTGACCCAACCGTTGCGACGCGCGCTCAGTCGGTCCGGGGTAAACGAGGCGGACACCGGCGAGAGCCAGATCGTTGTCAAACTTCTCGATCAACGCAAGGTAAGGCGCAGCGTTTCCGTGACGGGTCGAGGGCGTGCGGCAGAGTACGAAACGACATTGCAGGTGCGTTACCAGGTGCGTGATGCCGATGGTGTTGAACTCATCGCGCCTCGGTGGGTACGAAGCGAACGGGTTATCCGGGTGGATCGGAACGTAGTAGGCAACAGTGAGGAGTTGGAGTTGCTCGAACAGGAAATGCAGAATGATCTGGTGCAGCAGATTCTACGCGCGCTGAATGCGGTTACGCGGACAACCGTCGATGCAGGTTAAACCAGCCGACCTGAGTTCCCGTTTAGCCGGCAAGCTGGCTTCTGTCTATCTCGTCTCCGGCGACGAGACGCTCCTGGTTGAAGAAGCTTGTGATGCGGTGATTGCGGCGGCGCGGACTCGAGGTTTCGACGAACGATCGGTGCTTTATGTGGATTCGGGGTTCAAATGGAACGACGTGCTGCAGGATGTCATGAGCATGTCACTTTTTTCGCAACGTCGAATTGTCGACCTGCGAGTGCCCGGAAACAAGTTCGATAAGGAAGCGTCGGAAGTTCTGCGTGAGTATTCGGCGCATCCGGCCGACGACACGCTGTTATTGATTCGTTGCGAACGGCTCGAACCCCGACAGCGGTCGAGCGCCTGGTTCAAGGCGCTGGATAAGGCCGGAGTGATCGTGTTGATCTGGCCGGTCACCGTCGCGGAATTGCCTCGCTGGCTGTCCAGACGGCTGGCTGATGCGGGGGTCAAACTCGATAAGGAAGCGTTGCAATATTTCAGCCAACGGTTGGAAGGAAATCTTCTTGCCGCCGTCCAGGAGGTGGAAAAACTCAAACTTGCCGCTTTACCCGAACCCATCAACCTGGCAAACCTCGCTTCGGTTTTCGAAGATGCCGCCCACTATGATACTTTCGTGCTCATCGATGCCGTTTTAGCGGGCGAACCCGCTCGAGTGAGTCGCATCGTTGCGGGCCTCAGGCAGGAAGGCGTCGCGCTTTTTGCAATCCTCGGCTTTTTGACCAGCCAACTACGACTCATACAGAGCTCCCGAAAACTGCCGCCTCAACGACAACGTCTGGTCAATACATTCCTCAAGCGGCTGGGCTCCATAGAAGCGATCGACCGGGTTCTCGCCCAGTGCGCGCTCGTGGATCAACAAGGCAAAGGACAACTACTCGGCGATGCGTGGCTTTCTCTGGAAAGCCTGCTGCTGCGTCTGGCGGGAGCGCGACTTCCCTCATTGGAAACCCAGCTGAAGTATTTAAAGCGCGCATAACTTATGCCAACGGCCAACAAGCGAGTGTGCAGGCAAAGCTGGCGGTGCGTTGGTAGCTCACGCCGGGATCTGTTCGGGGGGTGCCGGGCAACCGGC
>JAPUJX010000566.1 GCA_027295975.1 Gammaproteobacteria bacterium | reverse complement strand
CGCGAACCGAAGTAATGACGGCAATCTTCTAGTGGATTGTTGGTGCGATCAGCCGGGTCCGGCCAAACCTCCGTCTGGACCTCCGACCAGGCCGTCTGGTGGCCAGGGCGTCAGTCCTTCCTCCAGAGGCACCTCGAGGCTTTTGAGCAGCTGTGCGAAGAGATGCCAGTTGCCTATGGCAATGACCAGCTCTACACGTTCCGCCTCCGATTTGATGTGCTTGCAGCAAGAGTCCCAGGTGTCAGCGAGAATGTGACCGTGGTCGAGCGTGTCATCTGTTGCCTGTAAAACGGCTTTGTCAGCGTCAGTCAGATTTTTGGCTGTTTGCCAATCGCGTACGGCCAGCAGATCCTCAGCCGGTATATCCAGACCCCGAGCCACGCGCCAGTGCTGGGTCCATTCGTAGGTGGCACCGGTGCGCCAGCCGATGCGCATGATGATGAGTTCGCGCAGGCGGGTATCCAACACATTGCCATCAAACAGCAGCGTCGTTAGCGTTCTGGCGATTTCGCCCGCAACAGGCTGGTTGTGCAGGAGGATACGGAACACGGAAAGCTCAGCAAATTGCGGGTTCAAGCCCAGGGCCGCCGCGCGCTTGCGGGATTCTTGCAAAGGCAACATAGGTACTCTAGGTTCTGGCATAACTGGTATCCTTTCGCACGAGGTTATATAGACGCCTTGGTAGCGCCCTGGGCAATCGGGTAATTGTAGGGGAATGACGTGAGAAGTTGGTATTCCATTGGTGTGCGATTAACTGGCCTCGCAGCCATGGTGTTTGTGGGTGTTGGTTGCGCCTCGGTAAAATTGAACACCCAGGTTCCTGCGGGGTTCGATCTGTCTGGTCAATGGATACTGGTGCCGGAACTCAGTGACGAGACGCCTGACCCGCGAAAGCTGCGTGCCCGCTCGGAGCGCAAAGAACTCAAACGCCGCAAAGTACTTTCCAAGGAGCGCGCCCAGGTTGGAAGTTTGCTGTTCATGACTCACGATTTTCCGGTGCTGTTGGCTGAACGCATGGATATTGAGCAAAACGCCGACTCCATGGGTATTGAATACGACCGGGGTGGGTATCGCGATGTGTCCTGGGGTAAACGCACTCGCGAGTTATGGGAAGTCTACAGCGGCTGGGAGCAAGACAACCTCGTGATAATATCTCAGGGGCACAATGCAAAAACCAAAGAGACCATGCGCCTGGAAAACGATGGCCGATTGTTGGTGGTTGCCGTGGAAATAGATGCCGACGGCGAGAAGGTGTCGGTCACCCGGGTGTTTCGGCGCCTTTAGCTTAAGTAACACTCGTCGAAGCACTCGTCCGGGTTAGTCGAGATTCTCCAATGCGAGTTCCGCCACCTGCCGCCAGAAATCACTGGATGCCCAGTTGCGGGCGTTGATGAGGTGCGTTTTTGCCCGCGTGTCACCGATCAGACGATAACCCTCACCCAGGTAGAAGTTGATTCGCGGTGACCAGGGCACCTTTTTATAGGCGACACGAAGGTAGTTGATCGCATCACCCGCCTGCCCGGAATGCAGATAGGCGAGGCCCAGGTAATAAATTGCGTCATAACGTTCCGGATCGCCGCGTATGGCCGAGCGCAAGAGCGGGATGGCTTTCTGCAAATTCTCGGTACACGCGGTTTCGCGGCTGAAAACGCAATCCCCGATCAGCACGCTGGCGAGCTGGATCTTGGCGGATACGTGAGTATTGTCACGACCGAGCGCATCTTCAGCAGATATCAACGAGTTGGCAGCCTCCTGGTTCTGGTCGTAGGCGTTCGAAAGGGCAACCAGGGTTTCGACGGGAACGTAATCCTGCTCGAGTAGATTTTTCAACACGACGATGGCGCCCTTCGGGTTGTGTTCCATCATCGTTCTGGCGAGCTCAAAATTCCGCTCGGCGTCACTGAGACATATGGATTCGATGGGTCCGAAGGCCGAGCGAGCATGTTCAGGAAGCGGTTGTAGCCGGGTCGCCAGCGGGCGATTGACGTGTTGCTTGAGTGCCCGCTCAAGACCCCGCGGTTCGCCGCCGAAGGCGCGTTTGAAGTCTCGACTGGGATCACTCAGATAAGCTGCGAGCTGTTGCTGCTTTTCATCAGCATCAGGAGCGAAGTTCAAATAGTGGACGAACACCCACGACCAATGATAGAACGCGGAGAGTTTGTCATGGCGCCAGTCGGCGACGTGGCGGGTGTCAACGACCTTCGCCAGCCGAAGTCTGGTGGAATTCAGGGTATCTCGGACTCGAGCCTTGTTGGGTATTGCACCGATGAGAACTTGATCGTCAGCAAATTCCAACGTAGCGAGGAAGCTCGCCAAACCTTCTTCGTACCACAGCGGATAACTCACATCGACCCTGTCGCGCACCAGGTAGTGGGTATATTCATGCAGTGTGTTTTCCCCCAGGAATCGATTACCCGGCTGGGGCCCGATCACCAGGTGGTTCTCTATCATCGATGTGTGCATGAACCCGGCAAACACACCCGCTTTGACGGTTACCCGAAAATCGCGCCGCGACTTGAATATGAAAATCTTCAACGGCAGCTTGGCCGCCGGTGCATAGTGCAATTCGTCACCGATGTAGTGATTCACGCTCAGGTGAAACAGCGCCATGCGACGGGCAATAGTCTGAACATCTTCAGGAGCGACATCAGTAACGAGATCAAACTGTGGTGTGATGAAT
>JAPUJX010000565.1 GCA_027295975.1 Gammaproteobacteria bacterium | reverse complement strand
AGGTTCAGAGCATGGTGGGTTTGCGCATGCGGGCCGTCGGATCGGCGCTGGTGTTATTGATCTTGAACATCATCGGCCTGGGTCTCGGCCCGCAGGTCACGGGCCTGCTCAGCGACGTGCTTGCGGGGCCATTCGGCAGTGAATCGATGCGCTACAGCCTGTTGATCATAGGCGCCGTGGTCGGTCCATGGTCGGCGCTGCACTATTTTTTTGCGGGCCGGCATATCGAGTCCGATCTTGCCCGAGCGAATGATCGCGCCTGAATCCAGCACCGCCTGACACGGGGTCCGGATAGCGCGGTCTCCGTGAAGCCGCCGCAACAATTAAGTGTTGCGAAAAAACCACATAGAATCACAGGGAACATAGGACTATAGTTCCGGTCAATTCAATATGAATTTTACCGACCTGAGGAGATGGAGCTATGGGCAGTGACAATTTTACAACGCATTTTTTGGAGGCATCGGGGCGCCACATCGGGGCAGTGGCCGCGTCGCTGGCGGTTACTTTCTTTTGTTTATCGGGGGTCGCCAGCGCACAGGAAAGCATTCTTGAGGAAATAACTGTAACGGCAACAAAGCGTTCTTCGACAATCAAAGATGTGCCATTTTCGATTAACGCGATGACGCAGGACGACATCCAGAGATACGGCGCAACCAATCTCGAGGAACTGTCGCGAAATGTCGCCGGGTTGACCGTGCAAAATCTCGGACCCGGTCAAAGCCAGATTGCCATCCGTGGCGTGTCGGCGGGTCAGATCGTCAGAGACCAGCCCGGCGTTAAGGAACAGGTAGGCGTCTATGTGGATGAAACCGTCATCTCACTTTCCTTATTTACGCCGGATCTCGATTTGTTCGATCTGAATCGTGTTGAAACGCTTCGCGGACCGCAGGGCACATTATTTGGCTCAGGGTCGGTCGGCGGAACGATTCGCTACATCACAAATCAGCCGGATCTCGATAATTTCGAGGGCGCGATTGAGGCTGACCTGAACACCGTGACCGACGGCGAAACAGGTGGGCACCTGAAGGGTGCGGTCAACATTCCGTTTGCAGACGGCAAGCTGGCGCTGCGTGCGGTTGGTTACTACACGCAATACCCTGGCTACGTTGACGCTCTGGGAGAAGGCGGCACGCGGAGCAAAGACGTCAACAGTGGAACCCGGACCGGTGGACGAATCGCGCTGGCCTGGGCTCCGACAGATGATCTGCTGATTACACCTCGAATCATCTATCAGGAAATCGAAACGGACGGATTCAATCGCCAGGAAGTGTTCAACCTGTACGCAAATCCGTATACCACTACGCGGCCGGCGATTCAGCTTGGCGAGCGGGAGCAGTATCTGCTCCGGTCGGAAGAGTTTTCTGATGAGACATTGATAAGTGATATCACTGTTGAATGGGGACTGGGCGCCGTAGATCTGACCTACGCGGGCAGTCTTACCGATCGTGACATCCTGGTAAGTCGTGACGCCAGTGCGTTGACCGGCAGCGTCTCAGTCGATCTGGGATACCCTGACGCAGGTGTGCTGCTGCCGTCAAATCTGCGCGATACTACGAAATTGAAGCAGACCACGCATGAGTTCAGAGTGAGTTCGACTGGCGATGGAGCCTGGCAATGGCTGGCCGGAGTATTTTATTCCGATACAGAGCGAGACTATATGCAACGACTGCCGACGCCGGGCTACGATGCGGTAACAGATGCCGTGCTCGGACAGGGCACATCGGACTCCGTCAGAAACGGATTTCCGGATCTCGACTCACCGTTTAATTCGGATTTACCGTACGACATTGAACAGACGGCCGTTTTTGGTGAGGTCACCTGGGATATGACTGACAGTTTCCACCTGACGCTCGGTGGTCGCTTCTATGACTTCTCCGAGACACGTGTGATTACGACGGGTGGCCTGTTTGCTGCCGGCGACCTCGACGTGGTGGATGAGACATCGTCCGATGGATTCACGCCCCGCGTTCTGGCCGCCTGGGATATGAACGAGAACGTAACGTTCAATGCGCAGGCTTCCCAGGGCTTCAGACTCGGTGGCGTCAATGACCCACTGAATGTGGCTCTCTGCAATCCCGCAGATGAGGCGGCATTCGGCAGCTTTCAGAATTACGAAGATGAAACATTGTGGAATTACGAAGTTGGCGTGAAAACGCGATACGAAAACGGCATCTCGTTCAACGCAGCAATTTTCCACACTCAAATCGATGACCTGCAAGTAACACTGGACGCCGGATCCTGTTCATCGCGAATTTCGTTCAACGTAGCGGAATCGCACACAACAGGAGCCGAGTTCGAGTTTTCGGCGGCCCCTTCGGATAGCTGGCTGTTCTCGATTGCCGGTAGCTTCCTGGAGGCGGAATTCGACTCGACCGTACTGGATAGCACCGGCGCGGTCCTTGGCGGTGTAGAGGAAGGAAACCGGCTGGCCTCAGTGCCGGACTTCCAGATCGCCGCATCGGCCACCTACACGATGCCGGTTTCCTTTGCCGGGGCGACAGACCTGTATTTCTCCGGGACCTTTCATCA
>JAPUJX010000564.1 GCA_027295975.1 Gammaproteobacteria bacterium | reverse complement strand
GTAAAGGCGGCGGCGATCGGCCCGGTTATTGCAACGACATTCGCCAAGGCGTACCGCAATGGGGTGACCATCGCTTTTGGCACGGATAGCGGAGTCGGGCCCCACGGGTCAAACGCGAAGGAATTCGTTTACCTGGTTGATGGTGGCATGTCGGCAATGGAAGCGATCATGTCGGCCACTTCGGTCGCGGCCGAATTACTCGAGCAGACGGAGAACCTGGGGTCGATTCGTCCGGGCAGATATGCCGATATCATCGCGCTCAACGCCGACCCGTTGACAGATATTTCGGCGTTACAGGAAGTCGCTTTTGTCATGCAAGGCGGTGTCGTCGTCAAGAACGAGATTCACCGCGGGGAACGGTAGAAAATTGGTCAAGCAGTTCAGGATACTGGGATCGTTTCTGGCCGCGATTGTCGTGGTCCTGGTGCTGATGACTGTCGGGCTCAGGATATACGGTCTGTTCGATGAGCCTGAAGAAGACGGCCTGGTGGTGCATCCGGTCGAGTTGCTCGACGAATTTAGACGCGCGGAGCTCGCCGCAGAACTGGGGGAAGATCGACCACCACCGGATCCGGAAGTAGTGCAAAGACTGGAGTTGCCCGGCCTCGGCTTGAGTAGCCAGAGGAGGGGTTTTGTCGAGCTGGAGGTAGTGGTCCGTGAGGATGGCAGCGTAGACCGGGTCAAAGTTCTGAACGCGTTTCCAGGAGGGGTTTACGAACAGCAGGCCATCGAGGAAGTGAGCAGGCGGCGATTCGAACCGGCGGCGCCTGGATCCGCAGCAGAGACCCGCATTGAAATTGTGGAATTCAGCGTAGAGAAGGAAACGGGCTAGGCGGAATTGGCTCTCAGCCGGCAAGCCGGGGGTTCAACGTGTAGCGGCCGATTACGCGGGCTTCGCCGAGTATGTGGTCCCGCAGGGCCTTGTCCACATCGCGGCCGGTAAATTCGCCATCCACGGCGCAGCGCTCAAGATCCGTTGCATACAACGCAAAATGATAGTGATGAATCAGGCTGTCATTCCACGGCGGGCACGGGCCATCGTAGCCAAAATAATTCCCTGCCATTTCCTCATCGCCGGCAAACCAGATTGTGTAGTCGTTGATACCCTGGCGTGAGCCATCGGGGCCAGGGGGTTGTTGTTTACCGCCGGTGGTAACCCCATCTGAGCAGGAACTACCCGCAATGGCGCTGACCGTTGGCGGGATATCCACCATCACCCAGTGGTAAAAGTCTGCGCGCGGCAGATCCGGGGGTACTTCCCGGTCTTCCTGGTTGACATCATCGGCTTTGGTCGGCACATCCACATCGACGCACAACAGCACCAGCGAACGGGTATCGGCGGGCAGTTCACCCCACTCCAGAGTCGGGTTGCGGTTGGCGCTAAGCTTCACATGGGTGTCCGCATCGACAACGCCAAAGGCGAGATCACCGGGAATAGACTGTTGGTCTTCAAACTCTTCAATTCGCAGATACATGGGTCACTTCCCCCGAATTAGTGATGGGATAGCCTCGCTAGGTGTCAGGACGCCTTCGCAACCAGGTCCATGTCGGCAAGCACGTCCCTGATCTGATCCGCCGCCCAGGCGAGCTGGTCTCGGTTTACGATCAACGGCGGCGCGAAGCGGACAACGGTCTCATGCGTTTCCTTGCTCAACAGGCCTTTTTTCATCAACCGCACACAGACTTCACGAGCGGTTGCCATCGCCGGGTCGATTTCCATGCCTATGAACAACCCCTTGCCACGCACATCGCTGACCAGCGGGCTGTTGATCGTCTGCAACAGACCGAGAAAATACTCGCCCATTTCCCGGCTGCGCTCGACCAGCTCATCCTCGACCAGGATATTGAGAGCCTCGAGACCCACTGCCGCGGCCAGCGCATTGCCACCGAAGGTACTGCCATGCGTGCCGGGCTGGAAAACATCCATGAGCTCTTGTTTCGCCAGGAACAACGATACTGGAAGGATGCCGCCGCCGAGCGCCTTCCCCAGTATCAAGCCATCGGGTTTGACACCATCGTGCTCGCAGGCGAGCAACTTTCCGGTACGACCGAGACCGGTCTGCACTTCGTCGCAAATCAGCAGCACGTTTTGTTGCCGGCAGATCTCGGCGCATTCACTCAGATAGCCAGCCGGCGGAATATTGATCCCGCCCTCGCCCTGGATCGGTTCCACCAGAAACGCCGCCGTATTTTCGTTGATGGCGGCTGCCAGCGCAGCCGGGTCGCCATAGGGGATCGTGCTCATGCCGCTGGGGAACGGGCCGAAGCCCTCTTTATACTCCGGGTCCGCGGACAAGCTTACGATGGCAATGGAGCGGCCGTGAAAATTGCCCTCGCAGGATATAATTTCGGCCTTGTCCCGCGCCACGCCCTTAACTTCATAGGCCCATTTGCGTGCCGCCTTGAGCGCGGTTTCTACAGCTTCCGAACCGGTGTTCATCGGCAGAGCCATATCCTGGCCGGTCAGTTCACAGGCACGCTTCAGAAAAGGAGCCAGTTTGTCGCTGTGGAATGCCCTGGAGACGATACTCAAAGTCGCGGCCTGTACACTGAGGGCTTTCACCAGGCGCGGGTTGGCATGGCCGTGACTGACCGCCGAATAGGCGCTCATCATGTCGACATATTTATTACCAGCATCGTCCCAGACGTGGACTCCCTCGCCCCGAACCAGCACTACCGGCAACGGATGGTAATTGTGCGCGCAGTACTGGTTTTCGAGTTCTATCGTTGCATTCATTTCTTGCCTCCGAGAGGCCAAACCAGGTCGGCATGACCACATCAAAAACCGATTTTAGGGTAAACCCCGCCTCTATTTCCAGCCGTACGGCCGGTGCTGGGTGTGTCGGGAGCAGGACGTCATGTAATATTTGCCGGGCAGGATTTCCCGGGAGTACAGCTTGCACGAAACAAACCTCGTTCTCGGCCTGGTTGCGATCGTAGCGCTAGGCGTGGCGGCCGTCTGGACGGCCTGGCGTACTCGGGTGCCGGCGATTCTGCTGATGTCGCTGGCCGGGTTGATAGCCGGGCCGGTATTGGGCCTGATCGACCCCAGCGAAGATCTGGGCTCTCTGTTCCAACCGGTCATCAGCCTTTGTGTAGCGGTCATTCTTTTCGAAGGCGGCCTCAGCCTGCAG
>JAPUJX010000563.1 GCA_027295975.1 Gammaproteobacteria bacterium | reverse complement strand
ACCGACGCCCAGGGCAGGCAGATGCTTCCGCTCATGGTGGCTGGTGTGCCCATAACCCTGCGAATCGGGTTCATCGCCGGGGCCATCGGTGTGGTGACCGGCACTATCCTGGGATTTACAGCCGGATATTTCCGCGGCTGGGTCGACACCGTAATTCGCAGCGCGTCCGACGTAGTCTTGACTATTCCCGCACTGGCTGTGCTGGTAGTGATCGCCTCAACCCTGAGTTCCGGCGGCCTTTCGGCCAACAGCATGGCGCTGATTGTGGCGCTGCTATCGTGGATGTGGCCGACGCGGACTATCCGTGCGCAGGTACTCAGCATGCGCGAGCGGTCCTTCGTAGACATGGCGCGCCTGTCTGGCATGGGCAACTACGAGATCATCGTGCGCGAACTCCTCCCAAACCTGTTCCCGTACCTCGTCGCCAGTTTTGTTGCCGCGATCGCCGCCGCGATACTGGCAGCCATAGGCCTTGAAGCGCTTGGGCTTGGACCGCAGAACGACCCAACCCTGGGCATGACCATCTTCTGGTCCATGTATTACGGCGCTGTCCTCAGCGGCTGGTGGTGGTGGTATGCCCCGCCAATCGTGGCGCTTGTGTGGATATTCGTTTCCCTTTACATGACTTCTTCCGGTTTAGACGCCTGGGCCAATCCAAAGTTGCGACGCACATAATGCCAGAAACAGCACTTACGGTTCGCGACCTGGTGGTCAGTTTTCACACCCGGGGCGGGGTGGTGCACGCGGTCGACGGCATTGATCTGGACCTGTTTGTAGGCGAAAAACTGGGGCTGGTCGGGGAATCGGGTTCTGGCAAGACCACGCTCGCACTCGCGATCATGCGGATGATCAAGCTGCCGGGCCGCATTCACAGTGGCAAGATCATGCTGGGCGATGTGGATTTACTCAGCGTTTCAGACGCCAAAATGAGAGAAATGAGGTCCAGCGACATTGCGATGGTCCCCCAGGGCGCGATGAACGCACTAAACCCCGTGCGGAGAATCGGCGCCCAGATCATCGACGGGTTGTTGGACCACGGCGTTGGTGGAAGCCGGGAGAGCTTGCAAAAGCGTGTGCAAGATCTGCTGGAGCAGGTAGACCTGGATGAGGAGATAGCCGACCGGTATCCACATCAGCTCAGCGGCGGCATGCAGCAGCGCGTGACTATCGCGATGGCAATATCACTTGGTCCCAAAGTAATTATCGCGGACGAGCCGACCAGCGCACTCGATGTCGTCGTCCAGCGCCATGTAATTGACACCTTCGAGAAGGTGCAAGCCACTACCGGAACTTCTGTAATCCTGGTTGGTCACGACATGGGTTTAATGGCCCAGTTCAACGACCGAATCGCCGTAATGTATGCCGGTCGCGTAGTTGAAATCGCACCGGTAGCCGATATTTTTGCCAGGCCTCAGCACCCGTACACGAAACTTCTGGTTTCGAGTTTGCCACATACACGGAAAAAGGAAGTCATGAAAGGGATCCCCGGCCTCCCGCCTTCATTGGTTGAGCGAACTCCCGGCTGTCCTTTCAGCCCGCGGTGCCCTTACGTGATGGACAGGTGCTCGACGGACCATCCAGAGCTCCTGGATGGGCGTCCGAACTCCAAATTTGCGTGCCACCTGCCCACGGGGGCGCTGGCATGACCTTGCTGCTGGAAGCCCGAAACATATCGAAGGTCTTCACATCGGGTGGATTCACGCAGCAGCAGCGAACGCTGGCAGTGGACAGGGTCACGCTAAACTTGTCGAGCGGTACCGGCAATATTATTGCACTGGCCGGGGAGAGTGGGAGCGGAAAGACCACCCTGGGCAGAATGCTGCTGGGCCTTGAATCGCCCACTCAAGGCGAAATCGCGTACCGAGGTAACAACATCGCAAAACTTGGAAGGCGGGACCGCAAGATATTCCGGCGAGAAGTGCAGGCGATATTTCAAGATCCGTTCGCGGTCTACAACCCGTTTTATAAGATCGACCATGTATTCAATGTCGCAATCGGAAAGTACAAACTGGCGTCATCGAAAGACGAGGCCAGGCACCTGGTTGAGCAGGCAATTCAAGCAGTTGGGCTGCGACCGGAAGAGACTCTCGGCAGGTTTCCGCACCAGTTGAGCGGCGGGCAGCGCCAGCGCATCATCGTGGCGCGAGTATTCCTGCTCAAACCGAAAATCGTTATCGCCGATGAACCCGTTTCAATGGTGGATGCCTCGCTCAGGGCGACGATCCTCGAAGCGCTCAGAGAACTGCACAAGACCTCCGAGATGTCAATCCTGTACATCACTCACGATCTTAATACGGCGTATCAGGTGGCTGACAATATAATGATCATGTACAGGGGCAATATAGTCGAGGCTGGCGATGTCGAGCAGGTCATTAACCAGCCTGAGCACCCGTACACTCAGTTGCTGGTCAAATCCATTCCACCGCCCGACCCTGCAAAGAAGTGGATCAACCTGTCGTCAATGGCCACCCCGCCATTCAGAGGCACAACGATCGGTCAGGGGATGTGCAAGTTTGTGGACAGGTGTTCGATGGCGGTCGAAGAGTGCAAGACGTCCGACTTACCGTTCTACCGCACCAGCGATAAAAGGATAACGAGGTGTTTGCTCTACGGGGAGTCGAGCCCGGTGCCGAGCGACGCCGTGCTGGATTACTGACCCGCTCCGAATCAGGCCTGGGGGCGATACGGGCCAGTGCCGGCCTACCGTCGGCCGCTCGTAAGTTTTACGCCGCGGTCCCAATTGACCTCCGCTCACGACTGCATTCCCTGCCGGTCCGGCTGGCCGAGCCCAAATGACACTCAAACAATTAGCGGCCCGGCTGGTCGTGTTCCTCTTTGTGATTTGGGCTGCCGCGACGCTGATCTTCATACTCCCCCACCTTTCGACGGGTAGCAACGCGGTGTCGGCGCTTGAAAGACTCCTCGGACAGGACCAGCCTCTCTGGCGCCAGTATCTCGCGTTTCTGGGCAATACAGCGCAACTGGACTTTGGGTTTTCGCGTTCGCTGTATCCAACAAAAGTCACAACATTGATCTGGCAGGCACTGCCCTGGACCCTCGGTCTGGTTGGCGTTTCCACTTTCTTAGCGTTCCTGTTCGGAAGTATTGCCGGGGCGTTGCTGGGCTGGCCAGGAGTGCCCCGTTTTGTCCACTTAATTTTCCCCCCACTAATGGTGCTGTCTGCGGTGCCATATTTCTTACTGGGAATAGCGCTTTTGTTCGTCTTCGCATTCAAGTGGAACTGGTTCCCTATTGGCGGGGCCTCGCCCCTGACGTCGTATCCAACCTGGACTTTCACCTACGCCTGGCAACTTACCTATCACGCCGTGTTGCCGGCATCTTCCATCATCCTGTCGGCGATGGGTTTTTGGGCCATTGCGATGCGGGCAATGATGGTAACCGTGGCCAGCGAAGATTACATACTCCTTGCCGAAATGCGTGGCCTCCGACCCAGGCGGATATTTTTGCAGTACGGACTGCGTAACGCCCTGCTTCCGCAGATCACTGCCCTTGGGCTTTCCCTGGGTTATGTCATTTCGGGCGTAATGCTTGTCGAGTGGATTTTCCGGTATCCGGGACTCGGGTTCCTGCTGTTCGGCGCGATTACCTCGTATGACTACTTCCTCATTTACGGCGTCGTATTCATTCTGATACTCGGTATTGCACTCAGCACATTGTTGCTCGACTTCATTTATCCGCTGCTGGACCCTCGCATACGAGGCGGCACAGGCTGAGGGATGACGGCGACGGCCGGATAAGTCCGGGGCCTGTTCGAATTCACGGGCGGCCCGCGTCCCGGCTACAGCGCAACCCACTCGCCGTTAGGATTGTTCGGACTTGCAGGCGTAACTATCCGCCACGACTTCGGGTATACCTTCAGGCCACACCCGCACCTGACCGATCGCATGCGCTTCTTGCGGACGATAAGCACTTTGCAGTGTCCGCACTTCGAAAGAAAACGGACCTGAGACTGCCATTTCTCTGTCGTCACGTCCACAAACCGGCGCGGCCTTACGTCCAGATCATCACAAACGGCGCG
>JAPUJX010000562.1 GCA_027295975.1 Gammaproteobacteria bacterium | reverse complement strand
TCAGATCTTCCACCGACTCGCCAAACTCATGGCGAATGCGCTTCGCCCCGCCAAAGCCATTGATCAATTGTCCGCCGTTGCGCCCACTTGCGCCCCAGCCAATCTTGTTCTGTTCCATCAATATGACGTCGTAACCACGTTCGGCGAGGCTCAACGCCGTTGCGACGCCAGAAAATCCTCCACCGATAATGGCGACATCGCAGCGTTGACGGTCGCCGCGTAATAAGAGGCGGCATGAGGCTCGGTCACGATTTCTCCTGGAATCACCGCATGTTACATGGATTTAGTTATGGTTAGATGTCACTTTGAGACTTGAGTTCGCTCTTCCGTTCCGGTTGTTACGCTCTTGAACAAACCGGATGATATCGGCAGAGCCAATGGCATGCTGGCACCGGCATATGAGCTTGGAGGAAGCTGACTTTGAACATCAAACGCGCGACGCTTGCGGATCTCCAAGAGGTAAGCCGTTTATTCGATCTGTATCGGCAATTTTACGAGCAACCTGCCGATCTCGACAAAGCGCGCGACTATATCGAAGCCCGTCTCACGAATGACGAGTCGATCGTTTACCTCGCAACCGACGACGAAGGCAGGGGGCTTGGTTTTACTCAGCTGTATGCCACTTTCTGCTCCGTGGCGGCGGCGCCCATCTGGATTCTCTACGATCTATATGTGGATGCCGGGGTAAGAAAAGGCGGCGTTGGCACCGCCCTCATGAATCGGGCAAAACAGCTTGCGGAAGAGTCGGGCGCGGTGCGTATCCAACTGGAGACAGCCGTCGACAATACCACGGCTCAGTCTGTGTACGAGGCGCTCGGTTATGAGCGGGATACGGCGTTTTACAATTACTCATTGCCGATCGGATGAATTCGACGCGGCTTTCCGAAGCGGATATCGCACGGTATTTCGAACAGGGTTACCTGCTTCTGCCGGGTCTCATCACATCCGATTCACTTGCCCGGTATGACAAACGCTTCATTGCATTTGCAAAAGCCAAGCTGAAGCCTCCACCGCAGATGAAGATCATGCGCGACATCATGATCGTGAAAGGGGCGGTGCAACCAGAAACCCCGTTGCATGCCATCAACAAGATGATCAGCTTCGAAGACGACCCCGAACTTTATGACTACGTGCTCGAACCAGAGCTGCTCGACGCCGTCCGTTCATTGCTTGGTGATGACATCTATAGCCTCTCTACAAACGTGTTCAACAAACCGCCCGGGATCGATGGCCGACATCCGCTGCATCAGGACTTACGCTACTTCCGAATTCGTCCCGCGGAGAAAATTGTCGGTGTATGGACGGCCATATTACCGGCGACGAGGGAGACGGGCTGCCTGGCGGTTATTCCCGGCAGTCACACCGGTGGTTTATTGGAGCACGCCGAGCCTGATTGGGAATACGTCAATCATGCTTTCTTCGGGATCCAGAACATAGACCTCGGCAAGCGGGAACATATAGAAATGAAGCCGGGGGACACGCTGCTGTTTCATCCCTTGCTGATACACGGTTCGGGACGGAATCACTCACAATCGTTTCGTCGCGCGATCTCCGTACACTACGCGGCGGCGGATTGTGACTCGCCAGTCAGGGATTGGAAGCAAGGCAAGCAGGTTCGGCACATCAGTCGAAAGATCTGAAAAGGTCCTTCGGGATGATCAGGGCAGTCCGATTTAGCGAACTGCCCTGATGAATGGATCGTGTCAGTCCATCAAAGAAAATGACTTGCTGATGCTGAAGACAATCGATTCGGTGCCGTCACCGGTTTCCAGATCCAGGTCTTCATCGTTGATAAGGATGTAGATACCCGCATCGAAACCGCCGATTTCCGTACCGTAGCCAAATTCGAAATAGTCACCATCGAAGTCGTCACCGAAAGTGCCGTACTTACCGTAGAACCCGTTTTTCTCAACAGTGATGGCCGTGAAATCGTAGTCGAGATCGGGGCCCCCGAAATTGTCGTATTCACCGAAGCTGTATTCGAGGCTGACAATACCGTAACTGGCGTTCAGGTTGATTTCCCGGTACGTGTCATCGAAATCGCCCGTGTAGTAGTAACCGGTGAAACCGGCGCCCAGCGTAAAGCCAGCTTCAAACTCGTGGTTGTAACCGCCGTATATATCGACTTCCAGACCATCCTCTACGTCGGCAGCCCAGGTACCCAGATAGAAACCGTTTTGTTCAAAATCCACACCTCCGTTGGTTGTGGCGGTGGTGTTCTGTATGACGCCTCGATAGAAGTAATCTGACAACAGACCAATGTTGGCAGAGATCTCAGCCGTGGCCGGGGTCGCAACGGCCATCGACAAAACCGCACCTGCAATCACTAACTTGGCAGACTTGTTCATTGTTTCTCCAAAAGGTGTATTGATGAGTTTCAGCACCACTTCGGATTGAAAAGTGATGCCGAGTTTGTTTTATTTACTCCACGCTGACAGCTTATGGTGCATAGACCGGGCCAACCTTAAAAAGACGTTATTTTTCAAAAGGATGAGCGTGAGGCTTGATGTCTGCGTCGTTGTCAGTTCTCGAATTTAAGGTCTTTTCGCACCAATTTAGTGCGTGAATAAACCAGCATGCACCATTTATGCCCTCATGCGTCCGCGATTTTCAGCCCTTTGGGCAAACGCGAAAACTCGAGCTGCCTGTCAGCACGGGTTTCGGTAGTCGTTGAGAAGTTCATCTACCGCGTACTGTGCATAACCGGCTTCCACGGCATTCGTTTCCGCGAGCCTGGCGAGCACGATCACCGCCTTCCACAATGCCCAGCCGCGCCCACGCGCCCAGATCGCGTCATCCACCGATAACGCAGCCCGGAACGTTGCTCGACTGCTTGCGGTAAACAGCGTCCACGCAATAGCCATGTCGCATGCAGGGTCGCCGACGGCCAGCCCGCCAAAATCGATCACGGCAGCTAACTCCCCGTGCTGGACGAGAAGGTTGCCAGCGCCGACATCACCGTGATACCAGACCGGTTCGGAAGAAAACGGGGCTTGAAGTGCCGCCTCCCAGATAGCCATCGCCGCGTCCGTATCGATTGTGCCATGCAGAATATCGATCGCCTCATGGGTCTGCGCGTCATAGATCGACAGCGAACCGCCACGCAAACTGCGCTTTGTTGCGCAGGGTGCTCCTGTTGTATCGATCCGTTGCAATGCTGTTAGAAATTCAGCCAACGCAGTTGCGAAGCGATTCAGGTCGGCAATTCCTTCGACGGTCGCGTTTTCGCCCTCCAGCCATCCGTATACCGACCAGTGCCAGGGGTAGTTATCACAAGGTTTTCCCATGGCTAGTGGCGTTGGGATGGGTAATGGGAGACAAGGGGCAATTCGAGGGAGCCAGGTCTGTTCTTTAGCAACCGCTGCGGCGTAGTGATTTGCACTGGGTAACCTGACGCTCATGGTGTCACCTAAGTGAAACGTTCTGTTATCCCATCCGCTGAGTTCGATCGGCGTGACGGGTAGATTTTTCCA
>JAPUJX010000561.1 GCA_027295975.1 Gammaproteobacteria bacterium | reverse complement strand
AATGCGGCGCGTGCTCGTGGTGTTTCAGTTTGCCATGTCCATTGCCCTGCTGATCGCCACCGGAATCGTGATCACCCAGATGCAGTATGCCCGGAACATCGACCTGGGTTATGACAAGGCCCGCAACCTCACTTCCAACCTGCCGTTTTTCCTGCCCTTGTGGGAAACCTACGAGCCCCTGAAAATCGAGCTTGAAAGTCATCCCGACATCCTTTCTGTCGTTTATTCTTCCCGGGTACCGAGCATGCAGAACCTCGATGGTTCCGGGTACCTGAAAGCGGGTGATACGATGGACCGGGACAACGTCGCCGCAATGGCGGATTTGAAAGTGGACTACCAGTGGTTTGAACACTACGGCGTCAATCTGCTTGCGGGAAGATATTTCAGGGAGAACGAACGAAAAATCGAAATGCCCTCCGAGGACATCCCCATCACCCTGGGGTCTGCGATCCTCAACGAGAAGGCAGCAAAACGTTTTGGCTGGACACCCCAGGAAGCGGTTGGGCAGGTTCTGCGACAACCCATGAACAGAGACATGACGATGTTCGTCGACCGCACGATTGTCGGGGTGGTGGAAGACGTCCACTTCTCGTCATTACACGACGAGATCAAAGCCACGGTTTTTGCCGAACCAAATCCGCGTTACGGGCGTTCTATCTCGGTGAAGCTGGCCGCTGGCGATCATTCCTTGGCCATCGACCACTTCGAAAAAACCTGGCAGCGTCTGATCCCCGGCGAACCCGCGCAGTGGCAGTTTCTCGATGACCGGTTTGACGCGCTGTACCGCTCCGAAGAACGCCAGGCACAACTTTTTGGCATGTTCGCAGCGCTGGCGGTCATGGTCGCAACCCTGGGGTTGTTTGGCCTGGCATCGTTTACCACGGAGCGCCGGACCAAAGAGATTGGCATCCGCAAGGTGATGGGTGCAAAAGTCTCCGACATCGTCATGTTGCTCACCACGGACTTCACGAAGCTGGTACTCCTGGCAAACGTTCTGGCCTGGCCGGTGGCGTATTTCGGTATGCAGGACTGGCTGACGCGGTTTGTTTACCAGGCGCCGATTACTGAATGGTGGTGGCTGTTTTTTGTAGCGGGCGCCACGGCCCTGGTGATTGCCTGGCTCACGATTGCGGCCCAGGCAACACGGGCTGCCATGTCCCGACCGGTGCTGGCGCTGAGGTACGAATAGCTGCGAAAATTGACAAGGGGCTGGTATCCGGATCCGGGTTTTGTACCGGCCCCTTTACCAACGGAGCGAATCCCTATCCGGTAGTTGTCCAGTGGCGCGTCAGGATCTGGCGCCGTTGCCCTTTTTTCTGATCTTGGCGATAAAGCTCTGCAAACGGAATGCATCCACGCCTTCAACGTGGATGATCTCGACGCCGTACTCGAAGCCGCCATCCACCTTACGGACGCGGACCACCCGGGCTGTGCCGGTCCAGCGTTTGGCCTCGCCGGGGAAGCGCAACTGAAGCTGCACGATGGCTCCCTTGGGGAGTTTCCGATGCGAGCGAAACAGGACACCACCCTGGCTGACGTTGAACGTCTTGAACTGCACGGGCGATTTGTCCAACACGACGAGCCGGCCATCAACCGCTACGTCAAAACGCTCGAACTCACGGCGCTCATCGGAGAACGATTCCACCCGGTTTTTCCCCAATGCTTTGGCTCGATAAAGAGCCGCATCGGCCCGCGCAATGAGTTCTTCCGAATTCGACGCGTCACCCGGAACGGTCGCGACACCTATACTTATGGTGACCCTGCCCTGAGGCTGGTTCGCGCCACCGCTGAAACGTGCACGCTCAACCCGGGTTCGCAACTTCTCCGCCGTGGTCAGAGCTCCATTCTTTCGGGTCGTCGGCAGGATCACCGCGAACTCCTCGCCGCCGTAACGACAGACCATATCGACGTCGCGAACGGATTTACCGAGAATACCCGCCAGCTTCTTGAGTGCCACGTTACCCTCGAGGTGTCCGTTCTTGTCGTTGAAGTTCTTGAAATCGTCAACGTCGATCATCAAAAGAGACATCCCGCGGTCATAACGTTTGACGCGGTTGATCTCTTGTTCAATGCGATTCTGGAAATAGCGGAAGTTGTATACACCGGTGAGTTCGTCGTGAATGACCGATGCCTCGGTCAGCTGCAGAAACTTGATCTCGACGACGGCAGGGTTCGTGAGTTGCTTCTGAACGCGCATGAAGTAATGCACGGCGATGACTGCTAAATCGAGCTTGGTGCCCGTCTTGCGGTCGAAGTCCTCCCAGACGTCGACCAGATTTTTCCAATGGGCTTTGGCGCGCAGCGGCGAAAAATCGATATGCACGAGCACGTACAATAGAATCCGGTACGTCTCCGCGCCGTATGTTTCTTCGAGAGCGGTGACACGTCGTTTCCAGGCAGCGAGCGAGCGCAGGCGTCCCAGTGAGGCGACGACCTTCTTGGAGAGAACGAAATTGTCTTCTGACCTGTCAGGCACGGTCTCTGGGTCTCTGATTACTTGATTGGGCTCCAAAACGGTAACATGCACGCCTGTGTAATACGTGCCGGTCCGCCCCATCTGCCCACTTTTCCAACCGGAACTGGGATCACCGTCACAATTTCAGGTACCCGTCGAGCCACCAGGTATTCTTCTAAGGGCCAACCGCGCGACTCGACGACGGGCGATCAAAATTACCCTGGCGAAACCTGGCTGCTTCAATATCCATTTTTTTCACAGACTCCGTGGTGGTGCCTTCATGCACACACACCCGTTCGATGATGCGCCACTGTTCATCGCGCTTTTCGTACACGTCCAGATAGCGGCCATACCAGGTGTCGAGGACATCGTCGTCTTTCTGGAACAGATAGGTGACGTTGTAGGCTTCACCTCGCGCACGGGTGCCGTCTGAATCCAGGGTAATGTAATGGTTGTAAATACAATGGTTCGTCGACCGCCAGCCGAGATGGGCCTCCATGCACATCTCTACGAATTCCATCGCGTTACCTGCAAAAACACCATGATCGTCGGTTGCCTCCGGCCAGTAGGCGGACTTCATCAGGTTTTCATCCAGCCTGTCCAAACCCCGGCTGTAACGTTTGGCAACGTCGCGGATGCATTCGATATCCGACAACTGCTCTGGTGTATAAGTCATGGTCAACCTCCCGGGAGAAACACGCGCAAGTTTCAAAATGTACCGGTCCCGGTACGCTTGAACAGAATGTTTTTATACATCGTTAGTCGGGATAATGTTCTGTTTTTCGCGCGCGAGTCCGGAACTGCGATCGTGCCGGTGGTGTGCGAACCGTTAAAAAGTTGACCCTCGCCGACCGAGCAAGAATCTCGATGTGAGCCCGTTGCGTACCTTACAGCTCGTCGTCGTAATCGCTCTGAGGAAAACTGAAGTGGTCCGGTTTCCTTGGGCACGAATCCGCTATTGTTAAGTGGATTGGCTGCGGGTAAGGGTTATCC
>JAPUJX010000560.1 GCA_027295975.1 Gammaproteobacteria bacterium | reverse complement strand
GGCAGTTACATCCTCAGCTCCCTGGGCGTGAGACGTATTCACCTTCTCGCCAGCCGGGAACTCTCCTTTCCAGGAGTCGCCAGCTTCGGTTTGAGCATCGAAACCGTCATCAAAGAAGTGTGAACGATAATGCCGAGGGATGAACTGTATATAACCGCCGGTGCGGATTTGCCTACCCGATACGGAAATTTTCAAATGGAGAGCTTTCAGGCGACACGAAAGAGCCACACCTTGCACTGTCCATGGGTCTGGATCTCAACACCGTACCCGTCGTGCGAATACACTCGGAGTGCATAACCGGCGATGTGTTTGCCTCGCTGAGATGCGACTGCGGGGACCAACTGCGTGATGCCATGCGCAGAATCGGGAAAGCCGGCTCTGGCCTCGTGATCTATCTTCGCCAGGAGGGACGGGGTATTGGTATCGAAAAAAAACTGCAGGCGTATGCGTTGCAGGAGCGCGGGTTGGACACGGTGGACGCCAACCTGGCACTCGGTCTACCGGTCGATTCCAGATCCTATGACTGCGCAGCCACCTTTTTGCACCACCGGCAAATCCGTCGATGTGTGCTCCTCACGAACAACCCCGACAAGGTAGCGGCTTTACGCACTCGGAATATATCCGTTACCCGGGCGCCGTTGATAAGCAGTGATCACGCGGGCTGTCGCGGCTACCTCGAGACCAAAAGGCTCAAGCTGGGTCATGATTTGGATAAAAAGGGCTCAGGTTCAATTAATTTCAACGGAATTAATTGAACCTGACTCCTTTTTACCCAGACTCCAGAAACAACAAGACATACCCGGTAGCCAACAGGATCTGCAACGCTGCGAAAGGGAAGGCCAGCTTCACGAAACGCATGAACGACAACTCCAGGCCGTTTTTGTGAATGATGGTCACCGCAACCAGGGTCGACGCCGAGCCAATCGGCGTCAGATTACCGCCCAGATTGGCGCCAAATACCACCGCCCACCACAGAGGATCGGTTGAAACCGTCCCCTGAGCCTGAAGAATTTTCGCGAGCATGGCCGACAGAGGAATGTTGTCCGTCACCGAACTGAAGACAGCGGAGGAAACGAGGATCACCCCGGTTCCCGCGCCTTGTCCCACCGTATCGTTGAGGCTGATGACTTTCGCGAGCCCGATGCCGATCAAATTGAGTACCTCGGCGTGCTCCATTACGTTGATAACGATGAACAGGGCGGCAAAAAAACCCAGCAGATCCCAATCCATCGATCGATAAAACTGATCCACCGTCGCCTTGTAACGCACCAGCATGATGGTCGCAAAAGCAAGTGCCACGAAGCTCATGCCGAGATCCTGGACGACGGGTATAACCGACGTGGTCGCTATGGTGAGGATAAACAGAACCAGCATGACCGCAGCGAACCAGAAGAATGCGTCACTTTCGATTCCGTCGTTCTCGTCAAACCCACCGACCAGCAATTTCGCCTGGTTTTTTTCCTCCACACCGACGAGATTGGTAATGCCGAACAGCCTGGCGCCAAGCATGATCGTGCCAATAGTCGCCACGACCACAAACGGAGCGGACTTGACGAAAAAAGTCACGAAGCTGATCCCCGCGGCGTTACCCACGATAATGTTGGGTACCGAACTGATTAAGGTCAGCAGCCCACCGACGTTCGTCAACAATCCCTCAATGAGAAGAAAACCGAGCATCAAATTCACCCGGCCGTGTGTCTTGAGCGACACACCCGTCAGCGACCCCACGATGATCATCGCCGTTACGTTGTTCAGCACGGCGGAAAATACCACCGTCATCAGCCCGTAGAACCACAAGAGCCTGCGCGGGTCTCCCCTGGACGCTTTGGTGAGTTTGATGGCGATCCAGGTGAACAGCCCGGACTTCGAAGTGATGTCGATGAACAGGCTCGCACCAAAAATCAGCGCGATGACCCCCCAGTCGATGGCGGGGATGTAAACGGGCAATTCGACTATATGACCCTGCCCGGAATCGAACGGCGGCAGCATGACGAGGGATTTGTGATCGACGTACTCGTAGAGATTAAAAACGTTCGCCAGGAACAGGCAAAAAAGCGCAAAAACCCCGGCGATGATCGATTTCTTGGCATGAATTTTGTCTTCAAATGCCAGACACGAAATCAACCCGACAAGCAACGCCGCAAAGATGAGGGTCGTCTCCAGTGGCACACCACCATGGATATCGTTCATGGATCGATTTCGCCTTTGTTACCGGGTAATGACAAAAACACGAGTCCAATCACAACATCAGCAGCGGAATATGGCGTAGTTCCACCGCCAGCGCATAAGCCATGCCGTGCATGGCAAGTTGATGTTCATCCTTGGTGTTCAACACCAGCAAGTCCACCTCGTGTTCCTCAATCAATCGCTTGTACTCCGACAAATGGTGGCCGAACGTAACCAGGTGTTCAACTTGCACATGGGCGCCCGCTTCCTCGAGAACGGCAACACAGTCGTCGATGTAATCTTGCGGTTCTTTCATAAGCTGCTCCAGGACGTCCTCGCGAGCTTTATCGGTATCGATGGTGGAAATTTTCGAGATTACCTCCATGTACCGATCGAAAGTGGCCTGATCCTCCACATGGGTAAGCCACAATGTCTGGTTTTCTTCGGTAAGTCGAACGGCGTAATTCACGAGTAGATGATCGCCGGTCAGATGGCTGGCGATGGCCATCACCATATCGGTGTTCTCGAACGCGTGGTTCGCGGATCGCGCCGCCTCGGGATGTGGCAGCAGCATGACCGGTATGTCCGTATGTTGGGTCAAAAGGTCAACGTGGGTACCCAGACTGTACGACCATTTCCAGGCACTGCTATGCAGGTTGCGGTAGGTACAGATGATGTCCGGAGCCGCTGATTCGATGAGCGAAACGAGTTCGCCCGCCGTCTGGAATTCGGAACCGCTGACTTCGCGCCAGCGAACGGTTTCATCTTCGCTGATGACCGTCAGAAACTTTCGTACCCGATCGCCGAATAACCTGGATTCCAACTCATCGAGATCGGTTACTACGAGAACCGATTCGATATTGACCCGTTTGTATACAAAAACTTCGCGCGAGGCTGAGCGAAACATACTCTCGAACTGATCGACATTGGTCATGATTCCTCCGAAGAAAGAAACCAGAAGACGGCGAGGAATTGTCTCCGATGGCGGCACCGACGGCAATATGCCAAACGAAGGGGTTATTGGGTAGACCCACCGACGATTGGGAAGCCATGGTGTTACACATTCACAGAATCGCCGCCGATCGCGTTCTAAGAGCCGTTTTCAATCGCCTCAAGAGGCTTCCTCCAGAAACCGAAGGCATTCCAAACCCGGCCATCAGTCTTCCAAGTGACCCACCGACTACAGTGATCCCCACTACGAATGAGCACGAGGAGCTCGATCATGTGGGTTTCAAGACCGGCGATACTGGTAATGATTCTGATTATTGGGAACGGCTGCGCAACCCGGCCGAACCGGTCTTCGGTCGGATTGGAAGAAGAAAAGTCGATCGAGCGTGCAATCGAAAAGGTCCAGGCGCCGCAACAGGATTCGAGCAAACTGATGGGCTCCCTGAAGCTCGGCTTTCATGTTTTCCGCAGCCAGCTCGTTGAACCTATCAACCGCCCATTCTCCTATGTCTCCCGGTTTCTATTGCTCATCGGAGACAGCACGGTGGACACTTCCCGCGAAATGGTGTTGCGCGCCGTCCGCATACCAGCACTGGAAGGGGTTGAGGCAGCACCGCTACATCAAGGTGATGGGATGGACCTTACCGACTGGGAAAGCCAGCTCGACAAGATCGTCGGCGACCATCGTTCGTTCGGCCGGATCGAATTACTGATCGATGGTGACGAGTACTTTCCGGCACTGGCAGCCGCAATAAAAAACGCGAAAAGCTCCATCAAGCTTCGCACCTACATCTTCGATACGGATGATGTGTCCCTCGCGGTTGCCGATCAACTCAAAGAACGGTCGGCGGAAATCGACGTGGACGTCATGTTCGACGGCTTGGGGACTTTGCTGGCTGAGCGTGTCGTTACCGACGCGCAGCCGGTGCTCGAGAACAAACCGATAACGATCACGAGTTATCTCAAGGAAAATTCTGAAATTGAAGTTCGCAATTTAACCAACCCCTGGTTAACGGGTGATCACACAAAAACCACCATTATCGACAACAACATCATGTTCATCGGTGGCATGAACATCGGCCGCGAGTACCGCTATGACTGGCACGACGTCATGGTTCGTGCCGAGGGGCCGATAGTTGGCGACCTGGTTTACGAGTTCGTCAAAAAGTGGGAGCACTCGAGAGGACTGGGCGATCTGCGATTGTTGACCAGGCTCTTCAAGCGGCGGCCGAGTGGCGAGCGTTCCGGGGGTGGATACGAGATCCGCACGATTATGACCAAACCATACGCATCCGATCTGTATCGCGCCCAATTCGCGGCAATCAAGAACGCCAAACGCTACATCTACATCGAGAACTCGTACTTTTCGGATGCGAAAATTCTCCATGCCCTCGTGCGGGCCCGGCTGCGCGGGGTGGACGTGCGGGTCATCATGTCCCTGGATAGTAACCACGGAATCATGAACCAGGCCAACGAGAAAGCGGCGAACCTGCTGCTCGCGGCCGGTGCCCGTATCTACAATTACCATGGTATGTCACACGTCAAAGCCGCGGTCTACGATGGCTGGGCGGTGCTCGGCTCTGCGAACTTCGACCGCTTGAGCTTCCGGGTCAATCGAGAAGCGAGTCTGGCGAGTAGTGCCCCGGAATTCACCAACCAGGTATTGGAGCGTATCTTTGCCGCCGACTTTGCTCACTCCGAGGAGTTGACGGCACCGATCGAGCAGTCCTGGCGCCACAACATGGCGAGCATCATTGCCAGCCAGCTTTGAGAAGAGTTGCTGAAAAAACGACCCGGGTTGCTTTCGGGTTACGTGCAATCGGCTTCCATGACAGGACTCAAATACCCAGATCCTTCAGGTTGTAATCTTTGAGCACCGTTTCGCGGGTGTGCTCGTTCCAGCGAAACTCATCTTCCAGGCCGGCAAACGGCTGGTAGAGGTAACGCGTTTCAGAAGGATAGTGTTGCTGTCGCGCATCAATGGCGACGGCAATAATGCTGGAACGTTCGCGGATGCGCGTCTCGTCGAATATAACTCCCTTACCGGAACCCAGCACACCTGCCGCACCCAACACCGAGGAGCGGCGGTGAAAGCCAAACGTCAGAGACACCCTGGGGTCTTTAGAGGTGTTGGCGAACGAACAATGTAAAGCCTGGCGGTTGGTGATCGTGACGTCACCGGCTGCGCAAAAAAGCGGTATTGCTTCGGTCAATCGCTCCGATCCACCGTTGTCCTCCACCAACGCTGCGATATCGACCTTGCCAAGCTTGTGAGTGCCCGGCACAACCCAAAGGCAGTTGCCAGGCGTACTGGGATACAACTGCACCTGAAAGTTGAAACCGTGAATCCCTTCATCCCAGCGAGGGGAAGCCCAATGGGTGAGCCCGTCCTGATGCCAGGCGACCGACCCGCCGAGGCCGGGCTGTTTCACGAAAATGGCATCGTTGAACGGCGTGAAGTCCGAACCGTTGATGCTCTCGGCCACTGCCAGCAGTTGCGGATGACCGTACAACCTGAGCCCCGAATCCATGACCTGGCACATCCCGAACATCATGTAGATGACCTCGGCCGGCGCGTTCTCCGGTGCAACCGGCTCCGCCATCTTTACCGGGTGGCGACCCCCGTTGAGTGTCGTGCCTCCTACGGGATCGCTCAGCGGCGGCACCCAGATGTAGGTATCCCGCTGAAATTCCAGGCCCAATGCCCGGCGACCTCTGGAATCCACCTCCGCACCAGGACCTGTCGGCGCACGCTCCAGCATGTTGTCGATACCGTCTCGCAATTCCAGAAGTTCCGCTGTGTCGATAACGCCTTCGAACACATAAAACCCGTGCCGCCAGTACGATTCCAGAATATCGGGATGCAGCAAGCCATCGTCGCCAAACCGAAGGGGTCCCCGGTTGCCGAGAGCAAGCGCGTTACGTTTACCCTCCTGCATGTACTCGGTCATGCCCGCCAGATGTTCGGCTGCGGTGGGTTCCATCGTCTCATCTGGACCAGTCATGACATCCCACGCAGGTGTGATCCCTAGCATCCAATACAGCTACAGCATAAACCCGATTGCCAAAAAATGGCGAGACAGATTTCCGAGCCCCCTTCGTGAGGCTTGAGTACCCCGATATTCGCGTTTATGGTTGGGAGCCACGCACAGGTTTGGAAGGACTCAACACTGGCGGATACAGAACCCATACGTACGGTCGGTTTCACGACCAAGGTCAGCTTTGGCATCGGCCAGGCGGCCGAAGGAATAAAAAACAACGCGTTTGCGCTATTCCTGTTGTTTTTTTACGTCCAGGTGCATGGACTGTCGCCGTCATTGGCGGGAACGGCCCTGTTCATAGCGCTTTGTTTCGACGCGGTATCCGATCCCATCGCCGGGTACCTTTCGGACACCTGGCGATCGCGCTGGGGTCGTCGCCACCCGTTCATGTATGCGTCTGCAGTGCCTCTAGCCGTTGCGTTCTATTTTACGTTCGTGCCGCCCGAAGGGCTCAACCAATGGGCGCTTTTTACATGGCTGACGATATTTACCATCCTCACCCGCGCGGCGATGACCTTGTATCACGTGCCGCACATCGCCCTTGGCGCAGAGTTGTCAGATGACTACGAAGAGCGCACGACCATCGTTGGTTACCGCACGGCTTTCGGAATCATAGGAAGCCTGCTCGTGTTTGCGTCTGTCACTCTGTTTTTCCCTGAGAGCGACGACGGCGCGCGAGGCCAGCTGGACAATTCCAACTATCCAACATTTGCGGCCGTGTGTGCCATCGTTATGTGGGTGACTATCTGGATCTCGGCGATCGGTACCCACAAAGAGATCAAACATCTGCCAAATCACGGCGCACCTCAAGAGCCATTTGCGCTCAAGGTGGTGTTCAAGGAAAGCCGGCTTGCCTTACAAAACTCCAACTTCCGGGCTTTGTTCCTCGCGGTGCTGGTGTCATTCGTGATGGCCGGCGTGACTGTGTCTCTCAATCTTTTCATTTTTACGTTTTTCTGGGAACTCGATGCCTCGGCGCTCCAGATGGTGCTGATCGTATACCCCCTTGGAATTCTGGTCGGTACGCCGTTAACTCGCTATTTCCATCGAATGTTCGATAAAAAACCCGCCGTAGTGTGGGGCACGGCGTGGTGGGCCGCCTTGCAATTTTTGCCGGTGACTCTGCGGCTGCTGGGTTTTTTCCCGGAAAACGATTCGCTTATCCTCGTTCCTATTCTGGTGGGGGTTGCTTTCTTTCAGGGCGCGGGCGTGAGCCAGGGAATCGTGTCGTTCGGCTCGATGGTGGCCGACATCGTCGACGAACACGAACTGAAAACCGGACGCCGCCAGGAAGGAATCTTTTTTGCCGCGGTTTCCTTTGCCGCTAAAGCAACGGCGGGTTTTGGTGGACTGATTGCTGGTTTCGGGCTCGAGTTCATCAACTGGCCTACCGGCGACGCTATTCGCACCGCGGCGGATGTGCCGCCGGAGACCCTGGTTAACCTCGGTTTGCTGTATGGCCCCGCGGTCGCCCTGTTCGGTTTCACTGCGGTCTGGTTGTATACGCGTTACGGCTTGAATCGTGAAAAACACGCGGCGATATTGATCTTACTGAAGGTGAGACGCGCCGAGCGCGCGGCGGAGGGCGAAATGGGCGGGGTTAGTCTCGACTAGCAGATCGTTAAAGCTATTTGTGAAACAAGCTCCTAGGGGGAGTCGCTTGAAAACCATAGTCATCTCGGTTGTCGTGGCATCATTGATTACCGTGATCCTGGTCTGGTTGTCAGCCCCGGCAACGGATCCAACCGCCACAACCACCTTAACCACCTCTACGGCAACCGTCGAACGGCCGGCACCAGATGCAAGAAATCTGGACGACGATCGAATCAGGCGGGCATTAGTCGAAGAACCCGGACAGTGGTTGACATACGGCCAGACCTTCGAGGAGCAAAGGTTCTCCAAGCTCACTCAGATTAATCGCGAGACCGTCGCCGATTTAGGTCTTGCCTGGTTTAAGCCTCTGGGTGGAAGACATCGCATACAGAACACCCCCCTGGTGATCGACGGGGTCATGTATGTATCGGACCCGTGGAACGTAACCTACGCCCTCGACGCCACGAGCGGCGACGAGATCTGGTCTTTCGATCCGAAAACGCGACGGGAATTCGTTCGTTACGCCTGCTGCGGCAGCCCGATGAACAGAGGCCTCGCGGTATACGAGGGGCGGGTTTTCATCGCCACTTTCGACGGCCGCATGGTAGCGGTCGACGCGGCGTCCGGTGAAAAGATCTGGGATGTCGACACCTTTCATGCGACTGCCGGAAGCCCATTCACGGTTACCGGCGCACCGCGAGTCGGCGGTGGCAAGGTCTACATCGGGCAAAGCAGCTCCGAGTACGGCGTGCGTGGATACGTCAGTGCTTACGACACCGAGACGGGCGAACTGGCATGGCGTTTTTACCTGGTCCCCGGCGACCCGTCGCTACCATTCGAGCACCCCGAACTCGAATTAGCCGTCAAAACCTGGACGGGCGAGTGGTGGAAATTCGGGGGCGGCGGCACCGTCTGGAACTCCATCGTTTACGATCCCGACCTGAAAACGGTATACCTCGGGGTCGGTAATGGCGCGCCCTGGCCAAGAGACATTCGTTCACCGGGTGGTGGGGACAATCTCTTTTTGACGGCTATAGTCGCAATCGACACCGACACCGGCCGCATGAAGTGGTATTACCAGACCGTTCCCGGCGACAACTGGGATTACAGCTCCGCCATGGACATGGTGCTGGCCGACTTGGAGGTTGATGGCGTGGAACGCAAAGTTCTGATGCAGGCGCCGAAGAACGGTTTTTTCTACGTGCTTGATCGCACCGACGGCACCCTGTTGCGCGCGAACCCTTTCGGGACCATCAACTGGGCGACCCATGTGGATATGGAAACCGGACGGCCCGTTGAAAACCCCGAGCGGTATTACGAGGACGATGCCAAGTGGGTTCTTCCCGGGGCGGGAGGTGCCCACAACTGGCAGGGAATGTCCTACGACGCAACTCGGGGCATCATGTATCTGCCAACCCACGATCTACCATTTTTCTATGCGCTACCGGAAGAGTTCGCTAAAACCGGGATATTCAAAAAGAACACCGTGGGGATGTCCCTTGGCGTCGCCATCGGTACCTACCGGGAACAGTTGGTCGAAGCGGCAGCGCCTAGACCGGAGATTACCGCCTTCCTGAAAGCATTCGACCCTCTCTCCGGCGAGACGCTCTGGTCGGTGGAAAATGAAACTACCGGCAACAGTGGCGTGCTGGCAACTGCTGGTGGTGTCTTGTTCCAAGGTGACAGTACCGGCTCCATCAAGGCGTACAACACGGATAATGGTGTACTGCTCTGGCAATACGCTACCGACGGTTACGTTTCCGCAAATCCAATCAGCTATGAAGTGGACGGCGTTCAGTATCTTGCCCAGCTGGCAGGCGCGCAGCCGAACTATGAAGGCGGCGGCAGAATCCTGGTTTTCAAGCTGGGGGGACTCGCCGGGTTACCTCCATCCCGGACTCGAGACCTGTCATTCCCGGAACAGCCGCCGTTGACAGCGTCTGCCGAGGAACTCGAACATGGTGATCGGCTCTATCATGAAATTTGTGCCAACTGCCACGGACCGCTGGGACGCGACTACACTATTGGGATCAGGGTGACGGATCTTCGCAGGATGACGGCGGATACCCACGCCACATACGAAGCTATCGTACTCGGCGGAGCCCGCCGGGAACTCGGAATGCGAAGTTTTGCCGGGGAATTGGCCCGGGGCGACATCGAAGCCATTCGCCAATTTGCAATTTCGAAGTCTCTCGAAGCCAGAAAGGCGCAGCTCGAAGATCTCGACGAACTCCAATGAACCTTCACCAATCAAATTCGCTGATGGAATAACAACAAGGGATCATCATATGGCTCGTTCCGAGCACCACCCGAACGGGTTGATTCACTACAACCCGCAACTGAGTTACCGCGGATATACACTGTTTTCCGCCGACCAGGACAAGGCATTCCTGATGGACATGGAGGGTCGTTTTGTCCACCAGTGGCAAAACGACAAGGGTCTGATCAACCCGGAACTCCTGGAAAACGGCAATCTGATGGCGCTGGCGGCTCCTTCCGAAAGTGTCGAGGGTCAGCGGGGGCTGAACGGCCAATCTGCGGCATGTTACGAACTGGATTGGCAAGGTAACGTTGTCTGGCAATACGAAGACCCCTGGATACATCACGACTATCAACGACTTCCCAACGGCAATACCCTGCTCGTCAAGTGGGAGCCGCTACCCGGGGGTTTGGCGCGAAAGATAAAAGGCGGTTACCACGAGAAAGACGACGACCCAAAACACATGTTGGGAGATCTGGTCATCGAAGTGACAACCGAAGGCGACATCGTCAAAACCTGGAAGTCCTGGGAGCATTTCGACCCTGCCACCGAGATCATCTGCCCCCTTGATCATCGTATGGAGTGGAGCCATTGCAATTCGATTTCTCTTACCCCGAAAGGCGACTGGCTCATGAGTTTCCGGCGCATCAGTCTGATTGCGGAAGTCAGTAGAAGAACGGGCAAGATAAAGTGGAAGTGGTCCGGCACTACATCCCACCAGCACGATGTGAACTATTCCAGTGATACGACCATTACCATTTTCGACAAC
>JAPUJX010000056.1 GCA_027295975.1 Gammaproteobacteria bacterium | reverse complement strand
CGAGCCCATCCCCATTCAGGTCCCGGGTAACATCCACGTGGGGGATTTCGCCCCTGAGAGGAGCGTTGTAGATGGAGGTGACCGCCAACAGCGGAACCTCCGCCGCGGTTTCGGGATCGAACCAGTTCAAGCGGCCGCGTTCGTATGTGATCAGCCGGTCGCGCCCGCCGATGTTGGCCACATCAACGAACAACACCTCGGGACCCAACGAGGTGTCGACCGCCAACACCCAGGTGCCTTCGTCGAATGTGTAGATGCGCAAGTTACGGCGGGCGTTTTCGTCACTGCTCACCACGGCGAGTTCCGCAACCGGGCCGCCGAGAAGATATCCCGGCCATACCGTCTGGCGATACGCGGTACCGGTATCGATCTCGTAATGATCAAAAGTAAATTCTGCGGTTACCGGCGGCCCATAAACCAACCACGCCAGGAAAATAGGTATTCCCTTATTGGACAACCGCTTCGATCGCGTTTTCCCATCCCGCGACATCAAAACCGAAGGGTCCCGGCCCGCACTGATAGACAACGGTTCCTTCGCGGTTGATGACATAAAGCCGCTCGGGATGCGCGGCGTACGACCTATCGGTGGAGTTATCCATATCATCGAGCAAAGTTGGCATGGCAAGTTCCAGGCGCAATATGCAGGCTTCAGCCACCCGTGCTCGCTCCCCCATGGTTTTGGGCTGGTAGAAAACCACATCGTCATCCAGGTTATGGGGCAGTTGCCAGCCATCTTCCGGATGCGCCTCGGAGATGTAAATGCAGAAGAAGTGGGCCCGATCGACAAACCGCTCAAAAACCCCATTGAGGCGCCCGGCCTCGTGACGGAAAGGCGGTCAGGTGTAACTGCCGAACAATAGCGCGACGGGTTTATCCAGATGGTCCCCCAACGCCTTCATCTCGCCGGTGCGGGTGCCTTTTTCGTCGATCAACTCGAGATTGAACCCGGGTGCCTCGGTGCCTGGCTTCGGCGCCGTTTTCTCTCTTGCCGCACGTTGGTCAAATCGAGCCTGCAGGGTGTCGGCGTCACTTTTCATCATGTCCGTCAGCCGCTCTATCGCGTTCTGAGGCAGATCCGACAAGCGCATCTCACCGGCAAGCAGTTGTTTCATGACAGCAAACAGATCAAATTTCGGATTGTTCATATGCGCACTCCCATCCCCATCCCGAGGCTAGTGTAACAACCAACCGGTAATTCGCACAAAGGTCTCATTCCACCCCCTCAGGAGCGGATTTCTTCGATTTCCCCAGTCTTCACGAGCCCGAAAGATTTTCTCACGGATCACCCGGAGCGTATTGTCCCCGCACCGCAGATTTGGCACATTACAATCTAAGAAACCTAAGCGAGGGCACATCGACATGACCAAAAACGATAACGACCACGGAAGATACGCCGGTTACCAGCGCCTGGCCTTCGACTACCCGGCTTCGCGAATCCTGCGCATAACGTTCAACCGACCGGAGCGTTACAACGCCCTGGACGCCATCGGCCATCGGGAAATCACCTATGTGTGGCGGGAAGTGGACGACGACCCGGACATAGATGTGGTCATCCTCACCGGAGCAGGCAAAGCATTCTCAGCCGGTGGCGATTTCGACATGATCGAGGAGATCATCGACGATTTCGACACTCGTGCGAAAACCTGGAAAGAAGCGCGTGACCTGGTGTACAACATCATCAACTGCGGCAAACCCATCATATCCGCCATCAATGGCCCGGCGGTGGGCGCGGGGTTGGTCGCGGGCATTCTGGCGGACATCAGCATCGTTGCCAGGTCCGTCAGCCTGACAGACGGTCACACAAGGCTGGGCGTGGCCGCGGGCGATCATGCCGCCATTATCTGGCCGCTGTTATGCGGAATGGCCAAAGCCAAATATTACCTGCTCACCTGCGACCGGCTCTCAGGCGAGGAAGCTGAGCGAATCGGGCTGGTATCCCTGTGCGTGGACGATGATGAACTGCAGAACAAAGCTCTGGAAGTCGCCGGGAAACTGGCAAACGGCGCTCCCACCGCTATTCGATGGACAAAATACAGCCTGAACAACTGGTTGCGCATGGCGGGCCCGACTTTCGACACGTCAACGGCCCTGGAGATGCTCGGTTTCACGAGCCCGGAAGCCAGGGAGGGGGTTCGCTCGCTGGTCGAGAAGCGCGATCCGGACTTCGCCAAGGGTTCGCCAATATAACCGGGCGATCACTCACCGCTGTTTCCGGGCGTAGGCGGCCGACCTCAGGCGAGGTAAGATTCCCACAGCCAATTCGGGAGTAAGGTATGGCGACGCAGGTTGACTGGCAGATCCAAGGCTCCGCTTACGACCGTCCGGAACCCAGCTTTGACGCGGACCTCAGCGATGTGACTCGGGTAACGCCCACCGGTGAGATGCTCCGCAGATACTGGCACCCCATAGCCGTCGCGGACGAGATCGGTGATCTTCCCCATGGGGTTAAAGTGTTGGGTGAAGATCTCGTGTTATTCAAGACCCCCAACCGGGAGTTTGGCCTCGTGTATCCACGTTGCATCCACCGTGGCACCCAACTGATCTACGGCAGGGTGGAAAACCGTGGCATTCGTTGTTGTTATCACGGTTGGCTGTTCGATTGCGAAGGACGCTGCGTGGAACGCCCCTGT
>JAPUJX010000559.1 GCA_027295975.1 Gammaproteobacteria bacterium | reverse complement strand
CCGTTCGTAAGCGTCCGGGAATGTATATCGGGGATACCGAGGATGGAACCGGCCTGCATCATATGGTGCAGGAACTGGTGGACAATTCCGTCGATGAGGCGCTGGAAGGATTCTGCGACGAGATTCTGGTGGTTTTGCACCCGGAAGAAGCGGTGACGGTACGTGACAACGGGCGAGGCATACCGGTAGATATCCATTCTGAGGAGGGTGTTTCTGCGGCTGAAGTGATCATGACAACCCTTCATGCGGGGGGAAAATTCGATGACAGCAGCTACAAAGTCTCAGGTGGGCTGCACGGGGTAGGCGTTTCCGTGGTGAATGCGCTTTCCGAGGAATTTCGCTTGACCGTGCGCCGCGGTGGTCGGGTTTATGAGCAGACCTATCACGATGGGGTGCCAACGGCGCCATTGAAGGAGGTTGGCGCGACCGAAAAACGTGGTACCGAGTGTTACTTCAGGCCTTCCCCGACGACCTTTCACCATATCGAATTTCATTACGATATATTGGCAAAACGCCTCAGGGAGTTAGCTTTCCTGAATTCCGGAGTATCCATCCGGTTACAGGAGGAGCGTAGCGGAAAGGAAGAGACGTTTCTCTATGAAGGGGGGCTCAGATCGTTTGTCGAGTACCTCAACCACAATAAAAATGCGTTGAACGAGGTTTTCCACTTCTCGACTCTACGGGAAGACGGCATTGGGGTAGAGGTCGCCATGCAGTGGAACGACAGTTTCCAGGAGCAGGTATACCCCTATACCAACAACATTCCTCAAGGGGACGGCGGTGCGCATTTGGCGGGTTTCCGGGGAGGCTTGACCCGTTCGTTGAACAACTATATCGAACGGGAAGGATTGCTGAAAAAAATCCAGGTTTCCACCACCGGCGATGATGCCAGGGAAGGGCTGACCGCGGTGTTGTCCATCAAGGTGCCGGATCCAAAATTTTCGTCACAGACCAAAGAGAAGTTGGTGTCGAGCGAGGTCAAACCTGCGGTGGAGCAGGAGATCAGCCGATTTTTTACCGAATACCTCGATGAACACCCCCAGGATGCGCGAGCCGTTGTGACGAAGATGATCGATGCGGCCCGGGCCCGGGAAGCCGCCCGCAAAGCCCGTGAAATGACACGGCGCAAGGGTGCGCTGGATATTGCGGGTTTGCCCGGCAAACTTGCCGATTGCCAGGAAAAAGATCCGACGTTGTCCGAACTGTACCTGGTGGAAGGGGATTCTGCCGGTGGATCGGCAAAACAAGGAAGAGATCGGCGCACCCAGGCGATCCTACCGTTGCGGGGTAAAATCCTGAATGTGGAGAAAGCAAGGTTTGACAAGATGCTTTCCTCGCAGGAGGTGGGGACGTTGGTGACGGCGCTGGGTTGCAGCATTGGCCGCGAGGAATTCGACCCCGACAAACTCCGCTATCACCGTATCATCATCATGACCGACGCCGATGTGGATGGATCCCATATCAGAACGTTGTTGTTGACGTTTTTTTTCCGGCAGATGCCCGAGCTCATCGAGCGTGGACACCTCCTGATCGCGCAGCCACCCCTGTACAAGGTGAGCAAGGGACGCCAGGAAAAATATGTCAAGGACGATGACGAGCTAAACAGCTACTTTCTGCAATTGGCGCTTGAAAATGCACAATTGTTCGTCAACTCAAAGGGTGATGCCTACGACCGGGAAAAACTGGAGTCCCTTTCCGGCGATTATCGGGTACTTCATACCAGACTCGAAAAATTCGCCCGGGTGTATCCGACGGAATTGACCGAGGCGCTCATCGATCTGCCCGTGGTGGACGAGGTCATGTTGGCGGATGAAACCAGCATGACGGCCTGGTGTGAGCACTTACAAACTGTTCTGACCGCGGGGGAAGGGGCTGCACCGGTGGTTAGTGTCGAACTGGATACGGAACATCAGATGTACTGTCCGCGCGTGGAATTGACCGCCAGAGGTATGACACAGCGGATATTGTTGCCCCGGAGTTTTTTCGTCGGGGCCGAATACCGGGCAATTGCCGCCATGGCATCACGTCTCGAAGGCATGCTAGAAGAAGGCGCTTACGTTCAACGGGGTGAAAAAAATCAACCCGTCACAACCTTCGGCCAAGCACTCAGCTGGCTGCTCGGCGAAGCGCGACGAGGCGTGGACATACAACGTTATAAGGGTCTGGGGGAAATGAACCCAGACCAACTGTGGAAGACGACCATGGACCCGGAAGTACGGCGTATGTTGAGGGTTACCGTGGACGACGCCATTGCGGCCGATCAGATGTTCACTACGCTGATGGGTGATCAGGTTGAGCCAAGGCGGGAATTTATCGAAACCAACGCCCTGTCGGTCGTCAACCTCGATGTCTGAGGGGCAATTTTGCGGCGAAGGTGGGCTTGGGACTTCCCCTTTCTCTTCATACGCTCATACGCCGAAGTGGGTTAGATGAGCTGGCTCGATGACTTAGAAGAACTCAAACGCCAGGAGGCCATGGCGCGAGAGATGGGAGGAACGGCGGGCGTCGAATTTCAGCATAACCGCGGCAAGCTGACGGTTCGAGAACGTATCGAACTGCTGGCGGATGCAGGTAGCTTTCAGGAGACCGGAACGTTGGCGGGCACGCCGACCTGGGACGGTGATCGCCTCACTCATCTGAAACCTTCCAATACCGTTATCGGCACCTGCAGGATCGCTGGCCGTAAGGTGGCTTTTTCAGGCGGTGATTTCACGATCCGTGGCGGTGCTTCGGACGCCAATGTGGGTAACAAGCGAGGACACGTTGAAGATTTTGCTCTCAATGCACGTATACCGTTTGTACATCTGTTAGATGCTACCGGAGGCAGCGTCCGGACCTTTGAACAGATTGGACGTACCTACTTGCCGGGCAACGCCGCTGGAGGGGGGCGGGTAGCCGAGATGCTGAATACCGTCCCGGTGGTATCGGCGGTACTCGGTTCGGTGGCCGGGTTACCCGCGGTACAAGCGGCTCTTTGTCACTTCAATGTGATGGTCAAGAAAACCAGCCAGGTTTTTGTGGCCGGTCCCAAAGTAGTGGAACAGGCTACCGGACACACAATTTCGAAGGAAGACCTGGGTGACGAACGCATCCAGGTCAAAAATGGCGTGATCATGAATCTGGCGGATGATGAAAATGATGCCATTGGCCAGGTGCGCCGGTTTCTTTCTTATCTGCCTTCGAGCGTGTACGACGCCCCGCCGCGACTGCCGTGCGATGACGATCGAGAACGTCGCGACGAATCGCTGCTGTCCGTTGTACCCAGAAACCGCAGGCAGATCTATGACCCCCAGAAGATCCTCGATGCGGTGATGGACAGGGGCAGTTTTTTTGAGATGAGCCCTTATTACGGCCGGGCTCGTAAGACGGGCCTAGCCCGGGTTGGTGGCATGCCCTGCGGGGTGATGATCAACAATCCCAAGTTCAACGGTGGCTCCATGGATGTCGCGGCGGGTGAAAAAACGCTGCGGTTGATGGATCTATGCGACACCTTTCACCTGCCCGTTGTGTATTTCGCCGACGAGCCGGGATTTTCCGTGGGGGTCGAGCAGGAGGAAATGGGGATCGTGCGGGCCGGTGCGCGCATAGTCACGGCCATGTCCGCCAGTCGCACGCCTTACATCTGCTTTATCGTGCGCCAACTGTATGGGGTGGCGGGTGGATTACATTTCCGCAGCGATGGTTTTTATCGACGTTATGCGTGGCCCTCAACCCATGGGGGATCAATGCATATCGAAGGGGGAACCGCCATCGCGTACAAACGCGAAATCGAAGAGGCGGCTGATCCAGAGGCAAAACGCGTAGAAATCGAGGCACGTTTACAAGCCATCTCCTCGCCGTTTCGCAATGCTCACGCTTTCGGGGTTGAGGACATTATCGATCCGAGAGACACGAGGCCCCTGTTGGTCGATTTCCTCGAAGATGCGTGGCCTGTTTTGTCAACTCAATTGGGACCAAGAGCCGGACTGAGTTATCGACCCTGAGACGCCCGCGGTATCCGCCCGGAGTTCGCCACCGTTGTGGTTGTAAAAACCGCATGTGTGATGTCTTGAGAATATGTCAGTTCGCTAACATATCTCGACTGAATGCGCCAAGATCGTCGAAGATCTCGGCACCGAGGGCCACCGCCTGTTGCTCCGTCTTTTTGCCATTGCCCGTTCTCACAAGTACCGCCGTGCACCGGGCGGTAAGCGCGGCCTGGATATCCCTCAGCGAATCGCCGACAAAGACGGTGTCGGCGGCCGTTACATCGAGGCTGGCCATCATGTCCAACAACATGCCGGGCTCAGGCTTCCGACACCGGCATCTGTCATCCGGATGGTGGGGACAGAACGCGAGACCATTCAGATCACCGCCAAGGTTTTTCAGCGCGTTTTTCAACTTGAGATGAATGGCTTCGAGATCTTCGAGGGAAAACAGGCCACGCCCGATTCCTGCCTGGTTGGTGCATAACGCGATCAGGTAACCGCGGTTGCGCAACGCGATGATCGCCTCGAGGGAACCGGGGATCGGCTGCCACTCGGCCGCGGATCTGATATGGTCAGTTGAGTCGAAGTTTACGACTCCATCTCTGTCTAGCAGAATCAATGTAGTCATTGTTGAACAGGCGGGTACAATCGCCGGCGCAATCTACGGTATCTGGTGGCGATGGTCAAAACTCAGCGGTGCGCGTGGTGCGGGGTCGACCCCCTGTACGTGGAATACCACGACAACGAATGGGGGATACCGGAAAAAAACGAGACGGCTCTTTTTGCACGAATCGTGCTGGAAGGTATGCAGGCCGGACTGTCCTGGATAACCGTGTTGCGCAAGCGCGCGCACATGCGTGCCTGTTTTTTCGATTTCGATCCGGTTCTTCTGGCACGGGATGGACCGGATCGCATGTCGGCCTGGCTGGAAGATGCCGGGCTCATTCGTCATCGCGGCAAATTGCAAGCGATGGTAAGCAACGCGCGTATCTTCCTGGAGTTCGACGGCTTTGCCAGCTATCTCTGGTCTTTTGTCGGAGGTGCGCCCAAGCAGAATCGTTGGCTCTCCGTTGGCGAAGTTCCTGGTCACACCGACGAGTCCGTTGCCATGTCCAACGGGTTGAAGAAACTGGGGTTTCGATTCGTCGGCCCGACAACGTGTTATGCGTTCATGCAGAGCGCCGGGTTGGTGAACGACCACCTGGTTGAATGTCCGAGCTATTCGAAATGCCGCAAGCTGGGGGCCGATTGGATCGTCTAGCGGTGCTGGTTGTGGTGACCCTGAGCCGGTTGTTGAGTTGGCTGCCCCTCAGGGTTGTGCGCAGCCTGGGTGGTCTCGTTGGCGCGGCAGTCTGGATGGCGAATGGGCGAGCCGCGCGCATCACCAGGGTAAACCTGACACTGTGTTTTCCCGAGCTCAGTCAGCGTGAAAAGGCACGCATAGGCAGGCGCAGCGTGCAGGAAACCGCCCGCCTCATGGCCGAAACGGGGCTGATCTGGCACTGGTCGAAAAAACGCCTGTTAACCACTCTGGCGGCGGTGACAGGTCAGGAACTCATCGATGGGGCGCTGTCCGAAAAACGGGGGGTGTTGCTGCTGGTACCCCATTTCGGTAACTGGGAATATCTCGGCCTCCACCTCGGCTGTTACCCGTTCACCGCGCTTTACGATCCACCCCGGTTCAGGAGCCTGGAGGCGCCCATACGGCGGGCCCGTGATCGCCACGGTGCACGACTTTTGCCCATCGGACGGGTGGGTTTGCGGGCCGTATATCGAGCGCTGCACGACGGGGAGATGGTCGGCATTCTGCCGGACCAGGTTCCGGATCGCAGCGCCGGAATACATGCACCGTTTTTCGGGGTCCCCGCGTTGACCATGACATTCGTCCATCGGCTGATAAGAAAAACTCATCCGCTTGTGCTGATGGCGAGTGTCACCCGGGTTGCCGGCGGCTTCGAGGTCTGTTTTTCCGAAGTGCCCGAAGACATTTATCTGGATGATGCGGCAGCATCGGTGGGTGCGATGAACCAGGCCATCGAAAATCTGGTGCGCAGCGATCCAGCCCAATATCAGTGGGAGTACAAGCGATTCAAGAAACAGCCCCTGGGGGTGGACAAGGTTTACCCGAAGGGATTAACGGCGCCAGTAAGCCGGGGTGAGGAGGACGAGTAGGGTGAAGATTTCCAGGCGACCGAGAAGCATCGTGAACATCAACAACCACTTCACCCCGGGTTGTAATCCAGCGTAGTTCAAAGCCACGTCGCCAAGTCCTGGCCCAAGGTTGTTGAGGCAGGCGCCCACGGCGGAGAAGGCGGTAATGAAATCCATATCGGAGATCACCATGAGGGTGCAGACCATTATCGAAAAAATGATGAGATACGCGGAGCAGAATCCCCAGACGGCTTCGATCACCCGATCAGGTACCCGTTGCGGACCGAGCTTGATCGGGAAGACGCCGTTGGGGTGAATGAGGCGGCTGATTTCCCTTCTCCCCTGCAGGTAGATCAACAGGACCCGGACGATTTTGATGCCACCCGCGGTGGACCCCGCGCAGCCGCCGGCAAACGCCGCGAAGATGAGCAAAATGGGGGCAACGGAAGGCCACTGGCTGAAATCGCTGGTGGTAAAACCGGTGGTGGTGGCGATGGAGACGGCCTGAAAGATACCGTCTCGCAAGGGGGAGTCGGATATTTCGGGATGCTGAACGAGCACCCAGGAGACGATCAACGCGACAATGGCCAACATGAAAATATAGGCGCGTACTTCTACATCGCGCAGATAGTGCAGCGGGTTGCGGCGACTCCAGACCAGAAAGTGCAATCCGAAGTTGATTCCGGAGACAATCATGAAGACGATTGCGATCGCTTCGATGACCGGGTTTGCAAAAAAACCAATGCTGGCGTCGTGGGTGGAGAATCCACCGATTGCAACGGTGGAGAAGCTGTGACAGATCGCATCGAATGGGCTCATGCCGGCCGCCCAATAGGCTAGCGCGCAGCTGATGGTCAAACCTAAATAGAGATACCAGAGCGCCTTGGCGGTTTCCGTTATTCGTGGTGTGAGTTTTGCGTCTTTGACCGGACCAGGTGATTCCGCGCGATACAACTGCATGCCGCCGATACCCAACATCGGCAAGATCGCCACCGCCAGCACGATGATGCCCATGCCCCCCAGCCACTGCAGAAGCTGGCGGTAGAAAAGGATGGATTTCGGCAGTTCGTCCAGGCCTGTGATCACCGTGGCCCCGGTTGTCGTGAGAGCAGACAGCGACTCGAAGGCGGCGTTGGTAATACCTGCTTCGATACCGTCAGCCAGGTAAAAGGGGATTGCTCCGAAGAACCCGAGGCCGAGATAAAACAGGACGGTGATCAGAAAGCCGTCGCCACTGCGCAACTCTCTCTTACCGCTGCCAACGAGGGACATGAAAATACCGGACAGCAGGGTAACAGCGAATGCGATGGTGAATGTTGGAATGGTGTCTTCGCGGTAAAACAAGGCGACGGCGGCGGGGAGCAGTAATGCCATGCTGAAGAGCGTCAGCAGGATACCGGTGACACGCAGAATGATGGGTAGATGCATGATGGCTAGCTTGTTCTCGGTTCGTTCTTCGTCGCAGACCGCCGCAGCTTCATCGATTAACCGAGGTTGAACACTAGAAGAATGTCAGCCCTACCTGGAACAGGCGCTCGACGGCGCTGACCTTTCGCTTGTCCATCAGAAACAGGATCACATGGTCTTCGGACTCGACCCTGACGTCGTCGTGGGCGATCAACACGGTTTCGCCACGAACTATTGCGCCGATGGTTGTCCCGGATGGCAGCTCGATGTCGCGGATTGTCTTACCCACTACCTTGGAACTCTTCGAATCACCGTGAGCCACCGCTTCGATTGCTTCCGCTGCTCCACGTCGGAGGCTGTGAACCTTCACCACGTCGGCACGGCGGACGTGGGTGAGCAGCGAACTCGTTGTCGCCTGTTGCGGCGAGATTGCGATGTCGATGTCGCCACCCTGCACGAGGTCCACGTACGCTGGTTTGCCGATTAGGGTCATTACCTGGCGAACGCCGAGGCGTTTAGCCATCAACGACGACATGATATTCACCTCATCGTCGTTGGTAACCGCGCAGAATGCGTCACACTGTTCGATATTCTCCTCGAGCAGCGCCTCCCGGTCGGTTGCGTCGATATTCAGCACCACGGACTGATTCAGCGTTTCCGCCAGTTCCTCGCAGCGTCTCGGATCGTTTTCCAACACTTTGACGGAAAAATAGGGTTCGATGGATTGTGCAAGGCGAACGCCGATGTTGCCACCACCGGCAATCATCACCCGTTTGAATGGGCGTTCGACGCGGCGCAACTCAGCCATGACGGTGTTGATGTGTTCGCTTGCGGCGATGAAAAAAACTTCGTCATCAGCCTCGATGACGGCGTTACCCCGGGGATTGATCGCGCGGCCGCGACGAAAGATCGCGGCCACACGGGTATCCACGTTGGGCATATGGGTCCGCAGGAAACGCAGTTCCTGACCGACCAGGGGACCACCGTAATAAGCCTTTACAGCGACGAGTTGTACCCGGCCGTCGGCAAAATCCAACACCTGCAGTGCGCCGGGATGTTCCAGCAACTGGCGAATGTTGTTCGTCACGACTTCCTCGGGATTGATCAGAATGTCGATCGGCATATGGTCCTGGGTGAAAAATCCCTCTCCGGTCAGATAGGAGGACGAGCGGATGCGAGCAATTTTGGTTGGTGTCCGGAAAAGGGAGTAGCAGACCTGACAGGCAACCATGTTGACTTCGTCGCTGCCGGTGACCGCGATCAACATGTCGGCATCGTCTGCACCGGCTCCGCGCAGGACATCGGGATGAGAACCGGGACCGTGGAACGTCTGAATGTCCAGTTTGTCGCGAAGCTCTTCGAGCACACTCGCGTCGTGATCGACGAGGGTAATGTCGAACGCTTCGTTAGCGAGGTTTTCGGCGATCGTGCCGCCTACTTGGCCCGCACCCACAATCAGGATCTTCATGGGAGTTTTTTCATGCCGTCTTCTTGATACGACAGAAGTAAAATCCGTCGGTATATTTTTCTGGATCTGCGTGAGTCGGAAACAATTGCCAGCCAAACTGCGTGGCCTGACCGACCGGCAAAGAAATTGCGACTACCTCGGGAACTTCGCTAGACGACTGCAGAAACGAATTCACTACCCTGTCATTCTCTTCGGCAAACAGCGAACAAGTACAATATAGAAGGGTACCGCCGGTACGCACGGTACGCCACAGATTCTCAATGAGCTTAAGCTGTAACCCGGCGTAATTTCCAACATCCGCCCGGTGTCGCAGCACCTTGATGTCGGGATGACGTCTTATCGTACCGCTGCCCGAGCAGGGTGCGTCGACCAGCACGAAATCGAAGGGCTCACCGTCCCACCACTCGAGATGACTGGAGTCTCCGTTGAGGGTCACAAACGATCGGTGGCCCAGTCTCCGGGCTTGCCGATGAAGCTGCTCCAAGCGGCTCGTGCTGATATCCAGAGCTGTGGCCTCGATGTGCGGGTACCGCTCCAGGAGGTGAAAAAGTTTACCCCCGGGAGCCGCACAGGCGTCGAGGAGTCGTGTGGTGCCGTTGAGGGGGCTCAACTCCGGAACGAACTGGGCTCCCGCATCCTGAATTGATACCAGTCCAGAGACGAAGCCCACAAGCTTCTCGCTCGCGATCGGAGTTTCGAGTATCAGAGTCTCGGGC
>JAPUJX010000558.1 GCA_027295975.1 Gammaproteobacteria bacterium | reverse complement strand
TTGGGCTCACGATGCCGACGATGCCACCCACCTGATTGATGCCTCCTTTCGTTTGCCGGGCTCATTGCCGCCGGTTCCTGTCCAGTATGTATGGGAACCCGGGTTTGGGCGTGGACACCCATCCAATTTCCGGAGGAAAATTCGCGTCATATGTAGTGAGACGGCTAAAAAGTTGCCAGAATGTAAGAATTCTCGATAAGAACCGACTCGGTTTCGCCGCTAAGTCGTTTTCCCGTTTGCGGCCGTGCACAATAGCGAATCTCGTGGTTCAACGAGTTTGAGCCGCTTACCTGGACTCTTTTTATGCGCTCCCTGCACTACTACATGCTTGGTACAGGCACCTGGTTCATGGGTTATGGCATCCAGGGTGTCATGTTCGCGTGGTTGGTCACCATGGTATTGCGCGGATCCCCTGAGATGGTTGGTGTCGCGCAAATGACTTTGTTGTTACCGGGCATGCTGCTGATTCTGATCGGTGGCAGTTACGCCGATCGTTTTGGGGGGCGGCGCATCGCCATGGCAGCACAGGCTGTTGGTGCGTTTGCGCCGCTTCTGCTGCTGGCATTGCTCTGGTTCGATGCGCTCAGCTTCTCCACTATGTTGGTTTATGCGGTGCTGATGGGGTGTGCCCAGGCATTCGTCACACCGGCACGCGACGGGCTGCTCAACCAGGTTGCCGCCGGCCGGGTGCAACGCACGGTAATGTTGACCAGCATGGTCCAGTTTGGCATGCAGATGTTGGGTTTTCTGATCGCGGCACTTGCGGATACGACTGGGCCGCTTGTCATACTTGCCACTCAATCTCTGATTCTCGCAATTGGCGTTCTCGGGTTCAGACGCATCCCACGTTTGGAGATATCAAGGCCGGCGAATCATGCATTGATGAAATCGGTGATTGAAGGCGCGCGTACCGTGCTCTCCTCGGCGTCCATGCGCATGGTTGCGTTGCAGAACGTGGCAATGGGGATGTTTTTCATGGGTTCGTACATGGTCACGATGCCTTTGCTCGTGCGTGAGGTGTACGACGGATCCGCTCAGGATTTAGCCCTCATGAATGGGGCCAACTCGCTCGGCCTGGTGCTTACCATCCTGCTCTTGTTGCGTATAGGAGATGTGCGCCGGTTGGGTCGAGCGTTGATTCTTTCCCAAGGTATCGGGTCCGTCGTATTGGGGTGTGCAGCCCTGGCCCAGGGATTTCCGATTTTTGTCACGGCGTTGTTCTTTTGGGGTGTGTGTGGTGGATTGGCGATGACCATGTCGCGTACCATTATGCAGGAGCAGGCGCCTGACGAGCAGCGCGGCCGGGTGATGGGTTTCTATTCGTTCTCTTTCATGGGATCCGGCCCGATCGGGGCTTTGTTGAGCGGATACCTCGTCGAGCAGGTCGGACCACAGCAGGCGCTCTTGATCTCCGCTGGGATTATGTTGGTGATCATGGTGATCGTCGGTTTCCGTGCCTCGTTGTTGAAACTCGGCGAACAGCCCCTCGAGGCGCCGGCGGCGGTCGAATAGGTTACCTGTCGCGCGCAACTACCAAAGAATCCAGAAATGGTTTGGGATTAGTGGATCAGATCACAAACAACAGGTTGGCGGTTGACATCGGTGGGACTTTTACCGATGTCGTCATCGAGCGTGAATCGGAACGATTCACCACAAAGGTGTTGACTACTCACGGTGATCCGGCGGACGGCGTGCTCGAAGGGATTGATCGGGTACTCGCTATTGCGGCTGCTGTTCCGGCTGAAACCAGCCTCGTGCTGCACGGCACCACGCTGGCTACCAACGCGATAATCGAGCGTAGCGGAGCGGTTACCGCGCTGCTCACGACACAAGGTCATCGGGACGTTCTCGAGATGGCGTTCGAAAACCGTTTTGAGCAGTACGACATCAACATCGATCGTCCGGCCCCTCTGGTACCTCGGCATTTACGTCTTCCGGTTTTTGAGCGCATGGATGCGCACGGCAATGTGTTGCGGCCGTTGAACGAAGATTCGGTTACCGCTTGTCTGCCGATACTCGAGGACCAGAACGTAGATAGTGTTGTGGTTGGTTTGTTGCACGCGTATGTCAATGCGGCGCATGAACGGCGTATCGGCGAGATGCTGCGCGCGGCGCTTCCGGATGTGTCCATTACTTTAGCGTCGGATGTCTGCCCGGAAATCCGCGAGTATGAGCGGTTGTCGACCGCGTGCGCCAACGCGTATGTGAAGCCGTTGATGGATGGTTATCTATCGAGCCTGGAAAGTAAGCTTCGCGCTCGAGGTTTCGCCTGCCCGGTACTGGTCATGACATCCGGCGGCGGGTTGACTACCCTGGCCACCGCCCGGAAATATCCGATCCGGCTCGTGGAATCGGGTCCCGCGGGTGGGGCGATTCTCGCCGCCCGAATTGCCGCAGAAGGCGGATATGAGGAAGTCCTGTCCTTCGATATGGGTGGAACCACCGCGAAAATATGTGTCATAGATGGCGCGGAACCCATGCTGTCCAGGGCTTTTGAGGTGGACCGGACATACAGGTTCAAGAAAGGCAGTGGTTTACCGGTGCGAATCCCCGTCATTGAAATGGTGGAAATCGGCGCCGGCGGCGGATCCATCGCAAGGGTAGACAAGCTTGGGCGTATTCAAGTGGGTCCTGAAAGTGCGGGATCGGAACCTGGACCGGCTTGTTACGGTCTCGGCGGACATGACTCCACGGTAACCGATGCGGATGTGGTGCTCGGCCGGATCGTACCTGCTTCGTTTGCGGGGGGCCGCATGAAGCTGGACGTGGAGGCGGCACGCTCGGCAGTCACCAAAACTTTTGTCGCGTCGGATTCGGCCGAAATCGAGGTTGAGCTTGCCGCCCACGGCATCAGCGAAGTGGTTGATGAAAACATGGCCGCGGCGGCTCGCGCTCACGCGGTGGAATGCGGCAGGAACGTCGCGGGACGCACGGTGATTGCATACGGCGGAGCGGCACCCTTACATGCCAGCCAACTTGCAGAAAAGCTCAAACTCGACCGAGTGGTGATTCCCGTCGGTGCGGGCGTGGGCTCAGCCATTGGCTTTCTGATAGCACCTATCAGTTATGAGGTGGTACGCAGCCGATACATGCGCCTGTCCAGCTTTGACGCCGTTGCCGCCAACGAGGTCATGGGGGACATGCACACCGAGGCGCTGGATGTGGTCAACACCGCGGCACCTGACGCCGAGCTGATCGAATCCCGACGCGCCTACATGCGTTACCTGGGACAAGGATACGAAATTGCGGTATCCGTGCCGGTTGCTCATTTGTCCGAGCGGCATGCGACCGTTCTCCGCGACGCCTTCGATCACGCGTACGAGAACCTGTATGGACGAACGATTCCGAACCTCGACGTTGAGGTGTTGAGCTGGACGCTTACCCTGAGCGCGCCGAACACCAGACAACTCAGCCGAACCTCGCCCACGGTCGATAGCGATGCCGTCCCGAGTGCGATGAGTGCCGTGTTCGATCCGGTGGAACAACGAATGCTCCAGACGGCCCACTACCAGCGCGAAACATTGCTGCCGGGCCAGAAAGTGAGCGGCCCGGCTCTGATCATCGAAGACCAGACGACTACGGCCGTCACATCGGGCTTCAATGCCCATGTTGATGCCCGGGGATATCTGATTCTCGAACGGTTGGGTGTTGCCAATGAATAAACGTGCACTGACCCCACTGCGCACGCAACTCGTCTGGAATCGGCTTCTCGCTCTCGTCGAAGAACAGGCGCAAACGTTGATGAGGACCGCGTTCTCGACGGTGGTGCGGGAAGCCGGGGATCTGTCGGCAGGCGTGTTCGATACCGCCGGAAACATGCTGGCTCAAGCCGTTACCGGTACGCCGGGTCATGTGAACGCCATGGCGGCGTCGGTGGGCAAGTTTCTCGCCAGATATCCCGTTGCGACGCTTCGATCCGGGGATGTTCTACTCACCAACGATCCCTGGGACGGCACCGGGCATCTGAACGACTTCACCGTGGTAACTCCGGTATTTCGTGATGGTTGTTGCATCGCCTTGTTCGCCTCCACCAGCCACATCGCCGACGTTGGCGGGCGTGGATTTGGCCCGGATGCACATCAGGTATTCGAAGAAGGCCTGAATATTCCGATTTCCTATCTGTTTCAGGGCGGCATTCGAAACGAAACCCTCATGGCAATACTGGCGGCTAACGTGCGCGACCCGGTAGTGGCGGAAGGCGATTTGTATTCGCTGACCGCCTGTAACGACACCGGAGCAAAGCAGCTTTTGGAGATGATGGATGACTTTTCCCTGGAATCCATAAACACGATTGGCGCCGATATTCTGAGCCGCTCTGAAGCCGCCATGTTGCACGAAGTGCGGGCGTTGCCGCCGGGCGTTTTCGAAAATCACATGCGAATTGACGGTTATGATGAGCCGGTAGATCTTCATTGCCAGATCAGCATCGACGCCACGGGAATCGACATCGACTTCGCGGGAACGTCTGGCGCTTCTCAGTTTGGCATCAACGTACCTCTGCCTTATACCCAGGCGTATGCGTCATTCGGGGTACGTTGTGTTGTCGGTAACGACATTCCGAACAATGCCGGTTCCCTGCGCGTGGTGAGAGTAACGGCGCCGGACGGCTGCATTTTGAGCGCAAACCCACCCAGCGCGGTCTCCGCACGCCATGCTGTCGGTCAGATGTTGCCGGATGTGATCCTGGGTTGCCTGGTCGACGTCGTCCCGGAACTTGTGCCGGCCGAAGGCGCCTCCTGCATCTGGAATCCCGTTTTCCTGAGCGGCCCTCATACCAAAAACGATGCAAGAAATGACAATCAGGCAGACGACGAGTTCGTGACCAATCCGATTTACAACGGCGGTACGGGTGCGCGCTCGCAAAAAGACGGACTATCCACTACGGCCTTTCCTTCGGGGGTACGCACCACCCCCACGGAGGTCAATGAAGTCACCACACCGTTGATCATCTGGAGCAGAGAGTATCTGCCTGATTCGGCGGGACCCGGAGAATTTCGCGGCGGGTGCGGACAACACATCGAGATCGGACACATCCGGGGCGCCCCTTTCGTAATCTCCAAAATGTTCGATCGCATCCAGCATCCCGCCCGCGGCCGTCGCGGCGGCGGTAGTGGCGCCCCGGGGAAAGTTTTTCTCAAAAAGGGAAACAAAGATGCGGTCGTCCTGAAAGGCAAGGGTCGAGACCTCATCCCGGCCGACACGATACTCGTGATGGAAACCCCCGGAGGGGGCGGGATCGGCGACGTTCGCAACCGCGACCCCGACAAAGTCCGCGAAGACGTCGTCGCGGGACTGGTCACCCGGGGCGCGGCAAAAGACGTTTACGGCCGGGAAAACGACGATCTTTTGTAGAACCCTGGTTCTGATCGGGGGCCAACAATAATTCTGTAGCCTTGAAATAGCCGCCTACCGTTGGTCGTCAAGGTAGGGCTCAGATCTTTCAAATTCAGACATTGAGCTTGATAATGCCCCTGCCTGAATTACAATGCCCGTCCCCTCGGGTGCAGAGATGCGGGAATAGCTCAGCTGGTAGAGCACCACGTTGCCAACGTGGATGTCGCGAGTTCAATCCTCGTTTCCCGCTCCAATCAAATCAATGAGTTACGAAAAATACATTACCCCCTAACATCCTCTGTAGTGTTCCTTGTAGTATTAAGTAGGGTTGAACA
>JAPUJX010000557.1 GCA_027295975.1 Gammaproteobacteria bacterium | reverse complement strand
GGCAGAATTGTTTCAGAATCCAATAGATTCAGGAGCTTGGCAGTGTTCGGAATCTGTTGCTGAACAGTAGCGTCGACTTCCACGATTTCGCCGTTGCGAATGATGATGCCGCTGTTGATGCGGCGTGAATCGCTGACGCCGTCGAATAACCAACCTCCACGAATGATGAGTTCCCCGTCGTGAAGCGCGGAGGGTTGAGCGTGTGCCGTTGCCGTTGTTAGCAGCATCAGAATTGTGGTTGCGCGCAATGTGAGCATGGTTGAATGGTTCATGATTTCGTTGTTACGAATCCGTCTGTTCAGTCATAAATGACCAGGCAACGCACTTCGATACTCCGGCGGTCGGGAGCATCCGATGGGGTATTCGGATCAACAAATGCGCTGTGGAAACTGAAGGTGCAAGGTGCCTGGTCGTCTCCAGCATCACCCACTCGCCCTTTTGAACGAGCTAACATGCCTGCTGAATCCCACTGCTTGATCAACAGCGGCTCATCGCGAGTCATCCCCGGGTAATAATACATTTTGTGGCGAGACGAGTACTTGGCAAAATAGTTTTCACCTATGCGGTTGGGATAGTGGATTTCAAAAACCACCAGATCTTGCGGCATTACCGACTGGCCATCGCACAAGGCAAGCGGATGGGTGGCTACCGGTTCTGAATCGATATTCCGCCAGACATTGATGATGGCAAATCGGCCTCCATCGGCGAGCGCGTGGCTTGCATCGGGTGACGAGATCAGGCTCTTTCCGGAGTCCAGTACCCCTAACAGGGTATCGTTCCCGCTCGGCGGTTTCGTCAGCTGGTTTAATCGCTCTGGAGCGGCTCGCAGCGTGTAGTCGCCGTGCACTACGTGCGCCGGTCCTTGAACGTTCTGCCCACCGGTTATCCGTTGATTGTTCTTTTTACCCCTGGCCGAGCGAACGTTGTGATCGAAAGCGTAAGCGCGTGCTCCCGTCGCTTGTGCGACGATGGCGACACATTGAGAGTAATAGTCGTCGACCACTTGCGCGTGATCGGTAAAGTCGAGCGGCCCAGGTGGAAGCGGATGCAAAAGAAGTTCAAAACCGTTCTTGTCGCAAGTTGGACGAGCGTCAGGGTGCATCAGGCGCGCGTTATGCACAGGCAGGGTGCGTGTTTCGAGATCGAATCCGTTGCTGTGGGCGGTGTTTCCGTCGGGGTCTCTACGGATCATCACTTGTCCGTTGCGCAGCAACGAAGACTCCGTGGACGCAGACATGTAGTTGAACACGCCTTCACATGTTTCGGCGGCTAATCCATTGGCGTTGATATTCACTTATTCGCGAGTCCAGACCGAGATCAGCAGTTTCGCATCTTTTGGCGTCCGCGCACATCCTTAGAAAACTGGCAGTCCAGGATAAATATCTCGGCTGAGTTGCAACCGGAGTCAGGCATCCGGTGCCTCCATAAGGCGCCAGACCCCAACGGTGAGCAACGGAATAAAATAGAGAAAAAAGAAACTCCAGGCGAGCGTGCCGTATCCCTGGGCGATCAGATTAACGATCCCGACACTCGCGACCATCAATGCGAGCGCCATGAAACCGGTGGCAACACCGGTATGACCCCATTTGCTCAACGATGGTTTAGCCTTCTCGGAAAGGAAACTGTCAATGCGTTCGTTCACGCCCTGAAGTACCCCTGCGCCGGTTTCTATCAGCGTGCCGAACAGCATGATCGTGAACGCAATCCCCAGAATTCCCATACCGTAGTTACTCATCATCCAGTAAACGGGAATTTCTTCGCTCAGAATTGCTGGATCCGCACCACTGAATGCAACGTGGAACATCAGCGCCGGGGCTACTCCAATAATGGCGGCGACCAGTCCCGCGCCAACGGTATGTCTGGGGCTATCGAACTCTCGCGCCACAAAAAGGATGATGGGTGCACCGGTTAAATTGTACATGGCATACTTGAAGCCGCTTTCCGCCCATCCCCGCTCCGTTCCACCCGACCGAAAGGCCTCGATAATCTGGTCGGGAATCGCCTCAAACGCGAGAAACAGAAAGGCTCCGAACACGGCGTAAAGTACAATCGACCAGAAGGTCAATACTCGCATCACGGCTTCCCGGCCGAAAAACTCCAGGGTGCCAACCAGGACAAATACCAGTGCCATGCCAATCCACGGCGAGAGGTCGAATTGAGCCTCGAGCACGCTTCCCGACGCGGCGATGAGAACCGCGAAAACGAGCAACATCAACAGCGCGCCGGCAATTTCGTAAAGAAACCAGAAACGTCCCAGCAATACCTTGAAGAATGCCCGGTAATCGTGGGCGGAAAATCGCCGGGAAATTTCGAAGGTCAGCACGAGCACCAGAGCGAAAATGAGGCAGGCCAATCCGGCGGAAAGAAGCCCGCCCGTGGGACCAAAACGGGTGAAATATTCTACGACTTCTCGACCGGTTCCATATCCTCCCCCCACCAGGATGGACTGAAAAACCGCCCCAGGGACTAAGTAGATTCGAACAAACTTTGCAAAACGCATGCGGCGAGAAACATCGAATGGGGCCAACAAAAACGGCAACCGACGACCCTACCCATGACCCACACTCCACAAGGCTGGCCGCAAACGGTTCATTCGGTCTGTTCTGGGGTGGCCGGTTCGTCTGCGCAACGGCACGATGAGCCCTTGAGTCTAACGGATCTCAAGTCGACGTTGTCGCCGATTTCGTAGAACTTGGTTGTCTCGATCGGTAGTGCGTCATCCCTCGACCACTCTTCCGAGAATCTCAGTGTCTGCCGTTCACCATCCGGGTCGTTGATGCGCAACACCAGTTGATAGTCGCCGGCCGATGCCGCACAGGTTTCGTTCTTGATTTCGGTGATCACCCGCGCCTGGTTGTTGCGTTGCTGGAAACGAAGATAAATTTCGGCGCTGCAGTTGTCCCGGTATTTCGGTGCCGGCAGGGTCATTTTGATCTGTTTGTGTTCCACGGGTCCGGGCTTATACGCTTTTGGACCTTCCGGGCCCTCGCCCTGAGCAGAATAGGAGGTGTCCGGCGCGGTCCCCAGGACTGCAAATACAGTGAACAGTAGCCATCGGTGAATCACTTCGACATTACTCATCGGAATTCCCCAGTTTCCTCGAGTTGTCACGTTACCCCGGCAACTCGCGAACCGCAAACGCCAGGACCTTATTTGCGTATCCGGGTAAGATCGATCAAAGATAATGAGTGGTGCGGGCTTTTGATTATCCTTCATGCGGCACGGCACCCTGATATGGGGAAACCAGATTCATGCGTGATTACACAATAGAGTTATTGGACGATCTTCCTGAAAACATAGAAGAAAAAATGCATAAGGGTCTTGTCGCCTACGAAACCGGCAACGGTGTGGATTGTAATTACAAAAAGTTTTCTTTCACCCTCGTTACGAAGTCTGGTGAAGCTTTTGGTGTTCTGAATGCGTATACGGTGTTTGCAGAAGTTTATATTGATGATCTCTGGGTGGATGTTTCCTGGAGGGGCAGGGGGTATGGAAGAAAGTTGCTACAAGCGCTCGAGGATAAGTTCAGAAACAGGGGTTTCAACAACATCAACCTGGTTACAAGTGCCTTCCAGGCTCCTGGGTTCTACGAGAAATGTGGGTATGAAGCAGAATTTACCAGAAAGAACGTGCACAACCCCAAACTGAGTAAAACCTTTTTCACGAAATATTTCGAAGACAGGGTCCAGAATCAGGGAATTATCACGCAAGCAAACGCATCAGCTTGAGTTCACCCACCTAGCCGACACGCGATCGTCCGATCGGTTCCTCTCAACAAGACTCCAGAGTCTTACCGGCGAGATCACCGAAGCGTTCCTGAACGAGTTGGGTAAAGTCCCCACCGCGGCCGGACATAACGTCGCCGGACCGTACCAGGTATGCACCCGGCCGGTCCGCGCCGTGAGGAAGTTCTCCAAGCTCAACTCGTTTGGCTGCGTCCAACATCATCTGCCTGAACCGGACGACTGCCAGGTCTGTCTGACCGAGTAACTCCTTTGTTCTATCCGCAATCAACCCCTGGCTGTCCGCGATCGCGGCATCCTGTTCTGAAATGCCCGTGATCCCGGTGAAATTCGAATGTTTCTGCAGGTCGCGGTCGATCAGATAATCGTTGTCCCGGTTACGGATTGGAATATAGTTTTCATCAACTTGTGCAAAGATCCCTGAACCACCGGCAAGTCGTTCCCGCTCCTGGTCGGTCAACGGTCGATCGAGGTGATAGGCGAAACAGAAGATCCAACAAGACCGGTCATCAACCGGAACCCAGGAATTCCCCTGGTTCATGTCGCCGGGGAAACTGTTCGGCACGAGGGAGTGGTTCGGCATCATGAACTGGGTAACACGCCAGTACAGTTGGTTGTCGTCAGCGTTGCGGGCAGCCCCGAACAGCAAGCCCGAATCGTGTTTGAGTACCGTAAACCTGGGTGTGCCGTCTTCAATCAGCCAGCGGTACCTTGCGGTGCCGGGCGGTTCGTTCGAACCCCGTCCGCGTAGCAGGGGGGCTTTCTCTCCGCCATTTATGTTTGCGTGTAGATAGGAAAAGTGGGCCGTATCGAGTCCGCCTTCGGCGGCCTGCGCCCAGTTGCATTGCTGGAATTTTTTTGAAACAAACCGCTGTTCCGGAGGAAGTTCGGCGAACTCGAAGGTTGGTAACGCCGAATCACCCTCGCCAAAGTGCGCCCAGACGATATCGCCGTATTCTTCTACCTTCAGTGCGCGAATAGCGGCTTTTGATTTCAGCTTTTCCGCAACGTCTGGATCGGCGGTGGGGGTATCGACGCAGCTTCCATCGGCGGCATACTTCCAGCCGTGGTAGGCGCACCGCAAGCCGCACTTTTCATTGCGGCCAAAAAACAGGTTTGCGCCCCGATGTGAACAACGGGGTTCGACAATCCCAACCTTGCCGGTACTGTCGCGAAAGGCGATGAAATCCTCGTCCAGGACCTTGATTCGTTGCGGAGCACCGTCAACCTCGAGTTCCCGCGATAGCAGGACAGGGAGCCAATAGCTGCGGAACACGGACCCCATCGGCGTTCCAGGGCCTGTTTGCGTCAAAATGGCGTTTTCTTCTGCTGTCAGCACAACACCCTCCCTATCCGAATAGTCGAGTCAGACAACGTTATACGCCCATCCTCATCTGTCCGAGAAAATCACGCTTGCCAATGGGAACACCGGTCATTCGCAGAATGTCATACGCGGTTGTCGCATGGAAAAACAGGTTAGGCAGGGAAAACGACATCACGAAATTTTCGTTGGTGAATGGGATTCTATTTTCACCGAGCTTGAAAACTATACTTCCTCCACTCAGCGCGTTTACGGTATCGGCATCCAGCGCTTTGAGTTCATCGAGGGTATTGTTGATAAGTCCTTGCAGACCGCCGAAATCCGTTTCGGGATAACCCGTTGGTGGGGCAAATTCTCCCGCCAACATGCCTTTGATTGCGCCCATGGAATGGTGCGCCACGCTGACTGCCTGAAAATGAAAGCTCGACATGTCCGGGTACAGGCTTGTTCCCACCACGTCATCCAATGCGATTTCGTGCTCCACGCAATGGGCGGCGCCTTTCTCCAGGAATGCTGCGGTACTGCCTACGACTTGAAGATAAGTTCCCACGCTGAGGTCGTATAGTGAAATTGACATAAATATCTCGACTGGATTGATCCTGGCATTGTCACTGACGCGGGTTGGTGTGTCACGGAAATCTCTGACGAACCCGTTCCCGGGCGTGGGCGTCTGCCGATCGCCGCCCGTGACGCTGTATGTCGGCTGTTTCTCTGGGCGCACGTTCACGGTGGTCGAGGATATTTGTTAAGGAGACTCTGATAAATTATCGTTAGCCCTGAGCAGGGCGCGCGCTTGGTGATAAAGAGGGGCCTTTTGGGCTGGTCGAACCGGAAACAGGTAGAGAAACAATCGATGTCAATTTTTGCCGATGAAATTTGTGTTGTTACCGGCGCCGCTTCCGGCCTCGGAGCCGCCGTAACAAAATCGCTGGTTCAACTCGGAGCAAAAGTTCTCGCATTGGACGTGCAGGATGAAGCGGGAGAACAGATGGCCGCCGAACTCGGTGTGCAATACGCCCACTGCGACGTCAGTCAAACCCGGGACTGGGGGAAAATCGTCGCGTTGCTGGAGGAATTGGGAACGCCAAAATTCGTTCATCTGAATGCAGGTATCCAGATTGCGCCACCGGATGCGCCCCTGGAAGACTATCAGTTTGCCAATATGCAATTGGATCGGTATCGACGCATGATGGGGGTCAACGTGGATGGTGTCGTTTTTGGTCTGCAGGCATTACTTCCGCTGCTTTCCTCCGGTGCCGGCGTCGTGGTGACTTCTTCCCTTGCGGGAATTACGCCCTATGCGGTGGATCCGCTTTACGCGATGAGCAAACATGCAGTATCCGGGTTGGTTCGAAGTCTGGCCGAACCTCTGGCGGACCGAGGTATTACGATCAACGCGATATGTCCCGGCGGTATCGACACCGCAATTATTCCCCATGATCAGCGCCATCCCAAGGCAGTGTTCATGACCACTGAACATGTAGCCGGGGAGGTGTTGGAATTGTTCACCGCCGAGGAAACCGGTAAAACCTGGGCCAAAGTCAGTCAAGAGAAGGCTGCTTTCATAGTGCGGGCGCCCGGGGATAAGTCGGCTGCGAATAATTAGGTTTGTCACCCGGCCGACCATTTTGTCTCGAAACTGCGTCACCAGGAAGTCAACGTCCATGACTGAGACCAAACGCCCAATCAACATTCATAAAGGTTATCACGCACATGTGTATTTCGACGCCGATACATTGGAGTTTGCGTCCGGTTTGTGCAGCCGGGCAGGTGAGCTATTTGGCCTGAAGGTCGGAAGAGTTCATCAAAAACCGATTGGCCCCCACCCGAAATGGAGTTGCCAGATAACCTTTGCCGGCAAACACTTCGACGAATTCATTCCATGGATCGACAAAAACCGAAATGGCCTTACCGTCCTGGTTCATGCGCTAACCGGCGATAATCTGAAGGATCATACGGACTACGCCTATTGGTTGGGTGATAGCGTCGAACTTGAACTCTCGATCTTCGCCGACTGACAGTTATATCTACTTTTTGCTCCCCTGCTGTAACTCCTCGTCGGCCTCGAAGATAGACGAGAAAAACCAGCCGCCGCCGGCGGGTTCTTCCAGCAGCCTGCGCTGGCGTGTTCTGAGATCGACGTCTTCCGGCGCGGTAACCCGCGTGCGCGACCATGTTAAATTCGAAGCACAATACTTGTAGAGCAGCGAACGGCGTTCGTGACTCGCCGTCCACGCGGCCGTGCCATGGGTTGTCGCCTCGCTGAACAGGGTCACACTGCCCGCTGGTGCCTCTGGGCAGGCGACGATGTCGGTGTGTTCGTCCCTGCGAACCTTCTTCGGCAGCTTGAAGTGACTGTGGTGGCTGCCCGGGATGACGCGCAGTCCACCGGTTTCCGGGCCGCTGTCGGTTAGATTGAACGCGGCTACGCCAAATCCGTGTAGTGCCTGATGTACGGGTTGGGGGAAATACCGGCCACGCTCGGCATGGGTAAACGGCGCCGATGCGCCATAGTCCGAATGCAGCATACCGCTCGGCATACCCTTGGCCATGCGCATGCCGAAGATCCGATCGAGCCGAAAGCAGTCGCCGAGCTGGAAGCGCATGATATCCATGACCGCCGGGTGATCGATCAGCCTGCAGAATAGCTCACCCCAGACGAGGAAGCCCGGTCCCGATGGATAAGAGCCGCCGGCCATGCCAAAACGGTATATTTTGTACATGCCGAGCTTGTTGTTGTTGGCCGTATCACGCCAATCGGTGGGTATCGGATCGATCTGCGCATCAATGGCGGCGTTCAGACCGGCAACCTCTGTAGATGTCAAAACGTTTTCGATGACCAGGTACCCTTGCAGGTCATAAAGGTATCGATTCATTTCGGTATGTTCGTCCATCCTCATCTCCAATCATTATGAAGTCGACCCGGTCGAACGAAGAGCATCTAACTCGGGCAGTCGTGGGTCGCGGCGAGCGATCATCGAATGTAACATGAATTGATCAGCCATTCGGTCCGTAAAGCGGCCCGCTTGTCTCGACGGTGCCGAAGGGTGACCAACAAGGGAGTGGACGACCTTGTTGAACAGGGGTGTGAACATGTTTCCGGGAAGTTGTGGAATGGGTGACGGACACGGCCATGGTAGATTGTCGTGAATAACCGGGTAGGCCTCTGAGGTAGTAGTCAATGATCGGGAAACTGGGTTTCAACACGAAGCTCGCTTTTGGGGTGGGTCAGGCGGCAGAGGGGTTGAAGAACGGCGCTTTTGGCACCTTCCTGATTTTCTATTATGTCCAGGTGCTCGGCATGCCCGGAACGCTGGCCGGAATTGCCGTTGGCGTTGCGGTAGTCGTTGACGCCTTTACCGATCCGTTGGCGGGTTCACTTTCGGACAACTGGCGGTCGAATTATGGCAGGCGTCATCCCTTTATGTACGCTTCCATATTACCCCTGGCGGTCTCGTTCTACTTTCTGTTTCATCCGATGGTGAGCGGCGATACCGCATTGTTCGTCTGGCTGGTCGTTTTCAGCAACGCGACGCGTACTTCCATGTCGCTGTATCACGTACCGCATATCGCCCTGGGTGCCGAGATGAGCGAGGACTACGACGAACGCTCGGCACTGGTGAGTTTCCGCATGTTCTTCAGCAACGTTGGGGTGTTGTCGGTTTACGGTCTGGGCGCCTGGGTATTTTTCGCGCCAACACCGGAATTTCAGTATGGGCAGCTGAATGCGGAAGCCTATCCGCCTTTTGCGCTCCTGCTGGCCGTGCTGATGGCATTGAGCATTTTCTGGAGCGCCTGGGGCACCCGCCGCCTCATACCCGGTCTGCCGAAAGCGGCGGTCCGAAATCACACCCGGATTGCCAGGATTCTGCTGCAGGTGCTCTTCGATATTCGGGATGCCATGGGTTCGCGATCTTTTCGCTGGCTGTTTCTCGGTGTGCTGATCGTTTTTGTGATGGTCGGCGTAGATAGCGGTTTGAATCTTTTCGTGATGACCTATTTCTGGGAATTGCCCACGGAAAAGCTGGGTCTGCTGCTGATCATGTATCCCATCGGCGTGATGATGGGTGCTTTTTTCTGTCCGGCTTTCTTCAGGCGTTTTGGCAAGAAAAACGGACTGATTTTTGGTGCTTTTTCCTGGCCGTTCTGGCAATCCCTGCCAATTTTTCTGCGCCTGCTCGGCTGGTTTCCAGAGAACGCCGACGAGTTGCTCCTGCCAATCCTGATGGCCATGAGATTCGTCCAGGGGATGTGTACCGTTCAAGCAAATGTCGCCTTCGGATCCATGGTTGCCGACATCGTGGATGAGCACGAGTTTGAAACCGGCAGACGCCAGGAAGGGATTTTCTTTGCGGCGAGTTCTTTTTCTGGAAAAGCCACCACGGGGATTGGCAACATTATCTCTGGCTTTGCCCTGGATCTAATCGACTGGCCTAGAGGTACGGCAATAAGAACGGCTGCCGATGTGCCCCCGGAGACTATCGTGAATCTGGGGCTTGTTTATGGTCCGTATGTTGCGGCGTTCGGTTTTGTGTCTGTCTGGTGTTATACACACTACAAGTTGACCCGTGAGCGCCATCAATTGATTCTGGAAAAACTGGCGCTGAGGCGCTCTTCAGCCTGACTCGAAACCTCTGTTTCGAGCTGAGAGTGTAGCTATGTTACGCCGAAGTTTACCAAGCACGATTCCGGGTGTGCCAATGATCACCCAACAGGCCCGGTTACCACCTCGACCATGAAAGTCCTTTGTTGGTACCGTCTCAACCGTGAGTCACGCAATCAATAAGACGCAGTTCCCATTTCGGACTCTCACTCAAACAATTGGATTCACCGAATGACTACACTGTGCATGCACGTGCATTAGCCAGGCTGAAAAGGACATTCAGAAGCATGACGCTCGCAGACAGGGGAACGAAATAGAACCAATGAAGTTATTGTTGGTGGAAGATGAACTTGCGGATGCCAAGTTTGTTAAGGCTTGTCTCGGTAGAGACAAGGCGCTTACACCTGAAATTGTGCACGCTGTGTGTTTGTCCGAAGCGCTGACCCATCTTGAAGAAACCGACTTCGACGTCGTTATTCTGGATTTACACCTGCCTGACGCTTCGGGTGAGGAGTGTGTTCGCAAAATAAAGCTGACGAAACCCGACGTCCCCATTGTCGTATTGAGTGGCGAGGAAAACGAAGACTACGCAATTGAAATTCTCAATCAGGGTGTTCAGGACTACCTGGTCAAGTGGCACGACGATGGTAAGGGTATCTTGCGGTCCGTACGATATGGTATCGAGCGCAAACGCAGCGAACTCAAGTTGGCGCACCTGGCAGCTTTCGATTCGCTCACCCAGATTCCCAATCGTAATTTTTTTGTCGACTGTCTTGAAAGAGCCGTGAGTCGTGCACAACGAAACGGTACCATGCTTGCGTTGCTGTTTCTCGATCTCGATCGGTTCAAAGGCGTGAACGACACGCTGGGTCATCATTTCGGTGACAAACTCCTCATTGCGGTTTCCGAAAGAATCTCGGCGAGTGTGCGCGATGGCGATATCCTTGCCCGCATGGGCGGCGATGAGTTCGCTCTTCTGCTGGAGGATCGCAACGGCGTGGCCGGTGCGGAGGCTACCGCGAGCAAGCTAATCAAGGTTCTGGCAGACCCGTATGAATTGGAAGGGCGCATTGTCAATATCACAACCAGCATTGGAATCACGGTTTTCCCGCAAGATCGAGGCAGCCCGGAATCGCTGTTGAAGAACGCGGATATAGCCATGTATCAGGCGAAGTCCGCCGGGCGCAATGGTTTCAAGTTTTTTACGGAAAAAATGCAAAACAGGATTGTTCATCAACATAGAGTGGCGCAGGAAATCCGCTCGGGGCTCGAAAACGATGAATTCTTTTTAGCCTACCAGCCGCAGTACCGTTTATCCGACAACCGGCTGGATGGCGCCGAAGCGTTGATCAGATGGAACCATAAGAACAAGCTCGTGATGCCGGACGAGTTCATCGGCATCGCCGAAGAGAGTGGTCAAATCATCGATGTCGGCTATTGGGTCATTGAAGAGGCATTTCGCCAGAGTAACGCCTGGTGCAATACGGAAACCGCGCCACCGCGGATAGCCATAAATATCTCACCGCGGCAGATGCATCAACCCAACTTCAACCGAGAGTTGCAGCGCCTGATAGCAAAATACGACGTTAATCCAGAAAGTATTGAAATTGAACTCACTGAATCCTGCCTGATTCAAGACTCGAATGTCGTAAAAGACTCTTTGCAAATGCTCAAAGATTTTGGTTTCGCAATCGCCATTGACGATTTCGGCACGGGTCACTCTTGCCTGGACTACCTGCGCCGCTTCCCCATCGACATACTGAAAATCGATAGAGCGTTCGTCAAAGACATCGGTGTGGACGATGAAAGCACGGCAATCTGCAAGGCGATACTGTCAATTGCAGATGGGCTGAACAAGCAAACCATTGGAGAGGGCATCGAGAACGAAACACAGCTGGAATTTCTGATTCAAAATGGCTGTCAACGCGGACAGGGTTTCATGTACAGCAAGGCTGTAGTGCCTTCCGAGTTTGAAGCACTGCCCGTTCTCGAGGTGAGTTCCGGCGACAGGCAGTACGGCGCTCGGAAAAAACTGGGCTAGGATGACTGGGGCGTGAACAACTCCAGGAAGGGCAATATTTCGATTGTCGGAGACAATCTCATGGACGGCAAAACTCCTGCCCGGGTTATGACCAGAAAGAGCCTGGAAACCATAGAGCAACAATTACAGGAAGAACAACGCTTGAACCGTCAGGCAGAACGCCTGGCGGG
>JAPUJX010000556.1 GCA_027295975.1 Gammaproteobacteria bacterium | reverse complement strand
ATGCGCCTGCCCAGTCGGCGAACTGGGCGATTGTGCCGAGAAACAGATAGAGCAAAATCCCGAACGCTTCCATCCCCATTCTTGCAAGCGAGGTAATGGTCGCGCGGGCATGTCCCGTTATGTTGGCCTGTAATCGCCCCTGCAACAGAACTTCTCCGGCAGCACAAACGGCGAAGTAGAGACCCAGGAGCAGGGGGAGGCCATAACCTGTTGCGAAAGGAGTAGCGACAAGCAGGAGTCCGCTGGTGATAAACAGCATCGCCATTGCGCGGATGGACGGAGCGCGGAACCGATGTGCGACGCTCAACCCCAGGGTCCTGGCTATTAACGCGAGCGCGGCAACCCCGCCGATCTCCGTCAGGGAAAACTCGCGCTCGTACAACATCGGGCCAAGGTACTCATCGAGCACCCCATAAAACACGACAAGCGTGGCGAACATTGCGATGACCAGACTCAACACCCTGCTGCCCCTGGCTTCCTCCACCCCCGCCAGCAGAGTGCCGGAAAAAGACTCTGCCCGTGCATCGGTATTTCTGGCTGGCTCCCTGAGTCCAAACGCGACGATTGCCGCACCTCCCCAGGGTGCAAAAACGCTGAGCAGCAGCGGCAACAGGAAACCCGAAGTGGCGAGCCAGCCGCCGAGGAGCAAGGCAGCGGCGACACCGAGGCTGCTGGCGGCGGCGCCCCAACCGTAAATTCGTTCGAATTGACCGGCAGAACCCTCCGCTTGGAGGGTATCGTGCAGCAACGCTTCGGCGGTGCCCGACATGAGGCTGGAACCGAGACTCCAGACAACGAATCCCGAGGCGTAACCAACGAAGCCGGGAGCCAGCCACCAGATCAGAAACGCGCTGCCCTTGATCACCCCGGAAACGACAAGCAGATTTCGTCGCGGGACGCGATCCGCCAGGATGCCCGAGGGTACCTCGAAAACGAACAATGCGAACGACCAGATGATGAAAAGGGCCGAGAGTTCGATTGCTGAGATGCCGCCTTGTTGCATCATGATGGCGTAGGTAGGGTAGATGAGCACCAGTTCGCGCAGAAAACCGTGGGCGTACCACACCACCTCGAATTTTTTCAGGTGTTTCATGCGCAATATGTTAAGTGAATCTCTGGTTGATAATTATAAGGGGCGCAATGAGTTGAACATCGTACGTATATACAGCGGGGACGACGGTGAATCCCATTTTGAAGATGTGGAAGTAGAAATGGAAAATCGGGGGCAGGTCGGTCGTATTTCCGAATTATGGTGCGGCAAGGGGGTGATGTTTCGGGAGGTCGAAGGCGACTACGAGATCGACTTTCACAACGCCCCACGGCGTCAGCTCGTGGTGAATCTAACAGGCTCCGTGGACATTGAAATCGGCGATGGAACCGTGCGCCGACTAGGTCCCGGTTCTATCCTCCTGGCGGAAGACACCACCGGGCGTGGACATATCAGCCGCGCTGTCGACGGCGAGCCAAGGAGTTGTCTGTTCGTTCCCCTGGACTGACGTGAGGGTCGAAGAACGCCGGATCTCCGCACGAGAAAACGCCGAGCGCCGAACCGGGGTCTGGTTTGCCCTCGCCGCGTACGGGTACTGGGGCGTGGCGCCGGTGTATTTCAAATGGGTGGAGTTCGCCTCGCCGCTGGAGATCGTTGCCCATCGTGTGGTCTGGTCCGTGGTGTTGCTGGCGATGTTGATCGTCGTGCGCCGTCAGCAGTACACGCTGCGCAGACTTGGGGTACGGGAGGTTGGTTGGCTCGCGGTGAGCGGCGTGCTGGTGTCCATCAACTGGGGTGTGTTCGTGTGGGCGTTACAAGCGGATCGCATGCTGGAAACCAGCCTTGGTTATTACATCAATCCGATCGTCAATGTGCTGCTGGGGTGGATGTTCTTGAGCGAGCGGCTGCGCCCCGCACAGGTCGCCGCAGTTGCGCTTGCGAGTCTCGGGGTGCTGAACGAGATCGTCGCGGTGGGTGTGGTGCCATGGGCTGGAGTCGCACTTGCCTTGAGTTTTGGATTCTACGGTCTGGTGCGAAAAAAACTCGCGGTTGATTCCGCTGTTGGTCTCGGGGTCGAAACGTTGCTGTTGTTGCCTATCGCCCTGGGTTATCTCGGCTACCTGATGATCATTGGTGAAGGAACGCTCGCTTATGGCACCGGCGCGGAGCTTGCGTTGCTCGCGGCCGGTGGACTGGTGACGGTTTTTCCACTGGTGTGTTTTGCCGCCGCGGCGTTGCGGTTGTCCCTTAGCGCGCTTGGCTTTTTTCAATACCTGGCCCCCAGCATTACCTTTGGGCTTGCGATCTTCGTATACGGCGAACCTTTTCGGTTGAGTCAGACCGTTACTTTCGGCTGTATCTGGCTGGCTTTGGTTATCTTCTCCATGGAGGGTCTGTATCATCGGCGGAAAATCTCAGCGTAGAAGGAGGCGGTATGATCGTTCTGTACACCATGGAGAGGGAATATCCATACGGAACCTTGCGTTCCACCAACGCCAGCAAAACCAAAGTGGTGCTCGAAGAGAAAGGCATCAACTACCGGGTGGAAACCGTTCGCCCGGGGGACGTCTGGAAAAAGGTTCCCGAGGTTCTAGCCAAACACCCCCTTGGGAAGGTGCCGTATATCGACGATGGTGAGTTGACACTCTACGACTCGACGGTGATAAACGAATATCTCAACGATGCGTACCCCCAGCCGCCGCCGTTGCCTGCCGATGCCGCGATGCGCGGCAGAGCGCGGGCGTTAGAGAACTATGCCGATGAAGGCATTCTGTCCAGGTACCTGCCGCCGATCTGGATGCCCTGGTGGTCTCCGGAAGAAAAGCGGGATAAAGAAGGCATGGAGAAAGGCAGGGAGGGGCTGCGCGTCCAGGTCTTTCCGTTCGTCGAAGAGCAATTGGCCACTCGAGAGTATCTCTGCGACGAGTTCACCCTTGCCGATGTGCCTTTCATGGCAATCGCCATGGTACTGCAGGTGGATGGCATGGATGTTGACGCGTTTCCAAACGTGAAAGCTTATCTCGAGCGGCTGCGTGCCAGGCAGAGCTACTCATCCATCAACCCGAATACTTCCCTGGCGGATTCCGCGGGAAGTGCTTCATGAGCAATCTGCTGGGGAAAGTGGCCTTCGTTACCGGCGCGGGTTCCGGCATAGGCCGGGGTATTGCCGAGCGGCTCGCTCGTGAGGGTGCGGATATATGTATCCCGGACATCGATACCGAGGGAGCCGAAATGACGGCCAACCTCGTCACCCAGCGGGGTCGCAGGGCTTGCGTCATCAAAACGAACGTTGCTTCTGTCGTGCAGATTCAAAACGCGGCGCAACGATGCGTGGAGGAGTTGGGGCGTCTCGATATTGTGGTTGCCAACGCGGGGATCGCCCGCGGAGGGCCGGTATTGGAGCTGTCGTTGAAGGACTGGCAGGATCAGTTGGACGTCAACCTCACAGGTGTGTTCCTCACCGTTCAGGCTAGCGCGCAGCAAATGGTCAAGCTCGGCAACGGTGGCCGCATCGTCTGCATTGCCTCCCTGGCGGCGGAGAATACGGGCGTCGGCATATGGGCCTATTCGGCCACCAAGGCTGGAGTACGCATGATGGTTCGCGGCTGGGCGCAGGAGTTGGGGCCGCTTGGTATCACGGTTAATGCCATCGGTCCCGGAGTGATCGAAACTCCCCTGGCCCAGGTACTGGCGGGTGAGGAGGGTGGCACCATCCGCTCGAGTCTGGAGGACCGGACGCCGGTGGGACGGGTTGGAAACCCGGCCGATATCGCGGGTCTGGTCAACTTCATGGCTGGCCCGGAGGGTGCTTTCATGTCCGGTAGTTACGTCATCATGGATGGTGGATTGCGCGACTCCCGGGCCGGGTGGGAACCCGACGAGTCGGCGGTGGAAGAACGCGAGCGGATCATGGCTAAATCGGAAGTCCGTCGTCAACGACAACAAACGCTGCTGGATGAAACGTAAGCAGCAGTGACTGGAAGGGAAACGAGCATGAGTTATGAGCAGATACTTTTTGAGGTGAGCGACGGGGTAGCGCTGATTACGTTCAATCGGCCGGAGCAGATGAATACCTGGACCGCCGTCATGGCCTCGGAGTTGTGGGACGCAATGCGCCGCTGTGACGAAGACGACGATATTCGGGCGGTGGTGATAACCGGCGCCGGTACCAGGGCTTTTTGTGCCGGTGCGGACCTTGGAAGAGGTGGAGGTACGTTTGCCGGAAGGGAAAGCCGGGAAGGTGGCGAGCCGGAACGGGCCGGAACAGAACCGAGGTCTCGGTTGATGCCGCACGAGATTTCCAAACCCGTCATCGCCGCCATCAACGGCCATGCCGTCGGCGTGGGAATTACCTACCCGATGTTGGCGGACATTCGCATCGTGGCCGAAAACGCCAAGATTTCATTTGCCTTCGTGCGTCGTGGAGTCCTGCCCGAGTTGGCCTCTCACGTGACGGTGGCGCGGGTGGCGGGTTTGTCCAATGCCGCGGAGCTTTTGCTCACCGGTAAGACGATCAAAGGGAAGGAGGCTGCCGCCCTCGGGATTGCAAGCAGGGCATTGCCCCAGGAGGAAGTGTTGCCGGCCGCTATGGAAATTGCCAGAGACATTGCCGCCAATACGGCGCCGGCTTCGGTTGCGGTCGCCAAACGTTTCCTCTGGGAAGGCGTGCACACTTCCGTCCCGGATATGATGAAAAAAGAAGGTAACGTATTTGCCTGGCTCGGCAACCAGCCGGACGCACGAGAGGGGGTGATGTCGTTCGTCGAGAAACGCGCGCCGAACTGGACGTTGCATGCGGGTGATGTGCCGGAGGATCTCTTCGAGAGCTAGTCCGACAGGTTCGGGCTCAAAAGCGGCTGCTGCCGCTGGTTTCGTCCGCGCGAATCATTGCCTGCTGCAGAGAGCCGAGACGCCTGACCCAGGGGGTAAATTTGTCGAGGGGTGGGGGAATGTCCTCGGCTGCTTGTTCTGCAATTGCCGCCGATTCATAGATCCCCAGAAGCATGACGTAGAAAATCTCTCCTTCGTTCTCCACGCGGGCGGCAGACATGCCTCGCAGTCGGTTGTCCTTGACGAAGGCTTCGAGGTCATCGCGGCTGGACAGGGCGATGAGCTGAACTGCGTAGAGGTCTGGCGGCAGCTCTATTATGCTAACGGGCTTTTCGGGTCGATACGCGAGCCGCATGTGTTTAGGCATAGCCGCTCGGGAACCGGAGTCGGTAGATTTTCGAAGAGCGGTTGTCGTCTCATTCACGGGAGGCGCCGGTGGCGATACGGGTGCGGTTGCTTGTGATGGTGAGGGTGTTGCTCGGGCTGGTGTTGTTTGTGATGGTGCTGGTGTTGTTTGTGACGGTGACTGTGACGGTGCTGGTGTTGCCTGTGATGGGGGTGGTGCGACGGTGGTTGCTGGTGGCGGTTTGGGCTCCGGCAAACGGGATGGCCTGGGGTTTCGCGCAAGCTCTTCATCCTGCACGCAAGCCCACCCTTCGCCTTCGGCCTTCATTTCGCAGAACCAACTGGCGCGGGTTTTGTTCGGTGAGTCGTCGGATGCCGCGGTCGAAGGGGCTCTTGAGGAACACCCGGCAAGTCCGAACAGGACGATGCAACAAATCGTTCGCCACATGGGCGGTATACTTTGCCGTTTGTCGCGGTGGCTGTCAAAACAACCGGTGCATTGACATTCAGGGTTGTCGAACTGCCCGGCGCACCGATGGCGGGCCATTGTATCCATGGTGGCGATTCGTCATGATAAGGTCGTCCGAGGTCGGAGTGGAGCGTTTCAGTAAGGCCGACCGGGCGAAGAAACCTCGAAGGTAGAACATGGTTGCAACGCTGGCAGAGTACAACCGAGTACCGCGCATCCTGCGGCTCAATATCGCCGGCCAACCCATAGACTGGGTTAGCTGGGAGGAAGCCGTTTGTCTTTACGCTCGTGAGATCGTCGTGTGGACATTAGGTGATGCGGTGTTGCACATCCGGGGTGGGCATTCGCGTTTTGACGGTTCCCAATCTTTCCTGGACATTCATAGCATCATCGCCTGCGAAGGCAAGGTCAGGCCGGTTGACAAAGGTATTCCACCGCTTACCAACCAGGCGTTGTTCGGACGCGACCGAAATGTCTGCCTCCACTGTGGTGGGTCGTTTCCGGATAGCGATCTCACCCGCGACCATATCGTTCCGACTTCCCGTGGCGGGAAAGACAGTTGGGACAACGTAGTTGCCGCCTGCAAGCGCTGTAACCACTACAAAGGTAACCGGCTGCTCGAGGAGTGTAAGGTGCAGTTGCTCGCGTTGCCTTACGTGCCGAACTTCGCCGAGTACCTGGCGCTCACCAATAGTGGCCGGATACTTGGAGACCAGATGGATTTTCTCAAAAAGAGCTTCGGTGCCGAGAGCCGACTGCTTCAGTAAATTTCCCGTTCAGCGCCGGTTGGCGTGGTCTGCCAACACCTGGGAAACGCAGGCGGTTACCTTCTTCCCGGTGGCAATTTCCAGAAACTCATTAGGGCCATGGGCGTTCGAGTTCGGACCCAGCACGCCGGTTACCATGAACTGTACCCCGGGGTAGGCGTCTCCCAACATTTTCATGAAGGGGATTGTGCCGCCCATTCCCATGAACATTGCGGGCTTATTGAAAAATTTCATGGAACCTCGATGGAGGGATTTTTCCAGCCATGGAGAAAACGCCGGTGCGCACCAGCCCGTTTGTGCAGTTTCCGTTTCGAAGGTCACGTGTGCGCCGTGGGGCGGTTCTCTTTCCAGTTCGGCCTTGATTTCTCTGGCGGCATTTTCCGCGTCGAGGGTTGGTGGCAGGCGGAATACCAACTTGGCGCTGGTACTCGGCCGAAGGGTGTTGCCGGCGTTGTGTACTTCGGGGGCACCGCTCAAGCCTACGGTAGCCAGGCTAGGTCGCCAGGAGTTGTTTATGAGCAGCTCGACCGGATCGGACCAGGCCGCTTGTACGCCTTCCAGCCAGGGAAAACGATTTTCAACTTCGTTTTCCAGAACGTCCGCAACTTCGCGCAGCTGACCTCGCACCTCGCGGGGGATGTCGACGTACAGTGCCGGGTGCAACTCGCCCGTTGCGGCGTTCTCGACTCGTTCGAACAGTTGCCTCATGATGCGAAACGTGGAAGGGACAATACCGCCGGCTACCCCCGAGTGCTGACCTTCGCTCAACACCGCAACGGACAAAACCCCGGGTAACATGCCGCGCAGCGATGTGGTGGTCCACAACTGATCGTAGTTGCCGCACTCTGCATCCAGGCAGACGACGAGATCCGGAATTTCGATCCGTTCTCTCAGAGCCTCGACATAAAACGGCAGATCGAAGCTACCACTCTCCTCGCAACCTTCGATGAGAACGATGCAGCGGCTGTGGGGTATGTTCTGCTGTTCCAGCGCGGCGATCGCCGTGAGCGAACCAAATAGAGCATAACCGTCGTCTGCCCCGCCGCGGCCGTACAACTTGCCGTCGCGTAACACGGGCTCCCACGGGCTCAAGCCGGCTGCCCAACCGGTAAACTCCGGTTGCTTGTCGTAGTGGCCGTAGAGCAGGACGGTTCCGTTTCCGCCCGTTGACGGAACTTCGCACAACAATACCGGCGTGCGTCCGGGCAATTTGATTATCTCGTAAGTGAGTTTGCCGAGCGGCGCGGTCGCACACCACTTTTGCAATAGCTCCACCGCCCGCTGCATATGGCCGTGGGATTCCCAGTCTGGATCGAAGGCGGGCGATTTATTGGGGATGCGCACGTACTCGCACAGGGTAGGTACGATACTGTCGTCCCAGATCTCTTCGACGAACCGGCTGGTCGCATCTTGATCGAGCATCGTTACACGTTTACTCCAACCGGATGTAAGAAGTGGGCTTGAGCACGGAGTATAAACATGCCGGAGGAATTCAGTCGAATCCCTTCACACAATCGTAGCCGTAGAGCCAGTCGAGTTGCTGCATGGCGACATCGGGCAGAAATCGGCTGCCGAATCCCAGGCGAAAGTTCCGCTTCAGCACATTCCAACGGTCACCCAGATGAAACTGCTGGCCTTGTGCCCGTGAACCAAGTTGCACCTTGTTCGTGCGTGGCCGGCGGTAACGTTCGTATTCGAGTAGGCCTTGATTAATCTCTTCTTCCCAGTTTTCCAGCATTCGTGACAATACCCAGGCATCTTCGATCGCCATCGCCGCACCCTGAGCCATGTAGGGAAGCATTGGGTGACAGGCATCTCCGAGTAAAGTGACCCTTCCTGCCGACCAGTTTGGTAAGGGGTCCCGATCGTACAACGCCCATTTGAAACAATGATCCGCCGCGTCGATCAGGGTAGTAATGCTCGAATGCCAATCATGAAAGTCCTCGACGATCTCTGCCTTGTCGCCTTCCGCACGCCATGATTCCTCGCCCCGGTTGTCCCACTGCGATTTTCCGGCAACTTCCACCACGCCGACAAAATTGACCAGTTCACCTCTCCTGACATAGTAGTGCACGAAGTGTTTTCCGGGCCCCATCCAGGCGGTTACCGCGGGAGCGATGAGTCCTTCGGGGAGCCTGTCTGCGGGTACCATGCCGCGCCATGCCACATGCCCGGTGAACCGCGGCTCGTCGGCTCCGAGCAGGGCATTGCGCACGGCGGAATGTATGCCGTCACAGCCGATCACCACGTCGTGAGCCGCCCAGGCGCCATCGACAAAATTGATTCGTTCCTCGCCTTCCCGGGTATCGAGGGAAGAGCAGATTTTGCCGGTTGCAATTGTCACTCGAGCGGCAAGGGCCGCATCGAGCAGCACCTGATGTAGATCCGCGCGGTGCAGGTGATAATACGGGAAGCCGTAGCGGTCTTCGGAAAACTGTCCGAGGGGGCGCTGGGCGACGAGGTAGCCGGACTTCCATGTCCGAAGGTGCACGGCCAGGGGATAGAAGGCGATCGAATCGAGTGCTTTTTTCAGACCCAGGGCGATGAGTACCCGGCTTGCGTTCGGCGAAAGCTGGATGCCGGCACCGAGCCCCTCCACCCGATCGGCCTGCTCATAAACGAAGATGTCCTTGAATCCAGCCTGGCGGCAAGCGAGCGCAAGGGTCAGCCCACCAATTCCGCCGCCAACTATTCCGATAGAGATCATGTTCCAGAAACCTCTAATTGCCCCTACCGGGGTTCACTGTCACCGCGCAGCTTCCAGCGGGTCCCATCGGCGGTGTCTTCGAGTTCGACCCCGAGGGCGGTCAGCTGGTTGCGGATCTCATCGGCGCGGCGGTAGTCCTTGTTTTGCCGCGCACTGATTCTCTCTTCGATGAGGGCATCGATCTGCGCTGGGTTTACGTCCTTGCCTTGCTGGAAGTGAGCTTCAACGGTCCTGTCCAGCAGGCCAAGCAGCCACCCGCCGGCCAGCAGTTGGGCTCTCAGCAGGCGCGCTTGCCCGGCGTCGTCCGCCTTGTGAATTTCACCCGCAATGGCGTGTAACGCGGCCAGGGCTTGTGGGGTGTTCAGGTCGTCACAAAGTGCGGTCGTCACGCTTTCCGGAAAGTCGCTTATAGGGGCATCGCTATAACTGGAGGAAGTATCGGTGCCAGGTGTTTCCCGTATCGCGCCATATAACCGGTCGAGACTGGCGATTGCCTGGTTGAGAAGATCTTCGGACCAGGCCAGTTGCGACCGGTATTGACCCGAGAGCAGGGCATATCTCAGCGCTTCACCCGGATAACGGCCGAGTAACTCGCGAATGGTGACGATGTTCCCGGTGGACTTGGACATCTTCTCGTCACCCAGGGTGAGCATTCCGTTGTGCAGCCAGTAGCGGACGTATTCGGCATTGTCGTTTGCCGAACGGGATTGCGCCGCCTCGTTTTCATGGTGTGGAAAGGTGAGGTCGGAGCCGCCCCCATGGATGTCGATGGTATTGCCAAGGTGTTTGCGGATCATCGCGGAGCACTCGATATGCCATCCGGGCCGACCATATCCCCACGGACTCTCCCAACCGGGGAGTTCGCCGCTCGAAGGTTTCCACAACACAAAATCTTTGGGGTCGCGCTTGTAAGGCGCGATCTCCACGCGAGCCCCGTCCAGCATGTCTTCCAATGAGCGCCTGGCCAGCGTGCCGTAAGCCGAATCCGACGAAACGTCGAACAGCACGTGGCCGTCTGCCTCGTAGGCGTGTTTTTTGTCGATCAACTCCTGGATCATCTCGACGATTTCGGGGATGTGGCCGGTTGCCCGCGGCTCGACCGTCGGTTCGAGAGCGCCTAATGCCCGTATATCCTGCTGGTATTCATCGGTGAAGCGATCGGCCAGAGTCGTGATGGATTTCCCCTGGCTCACGGCGGCCGCATTGATCTTGTCGTCGACGTCGGTGACGTTGCGAACATAAGCCACTTCGGGATACATCACCCGGAGCAGTCGAAACAGAACATCGAATACGACGGCCGGTCGACCGTTGCCGATGTGCACGAGGTCGTAAACCGTCGGTCCACAGACATAAACGGTGATCCGCTCGGGATCGATGGGCTCGAAGACCTCTTTACGGCCGCTCAGGGTGTTGTGGAATTGCAGTTCCATACGCTTGTCCGAATAGTTATTTGAAACAGTGGGTTACGTGGAGAAGCCGATAGCTGGTTAACAGCGCCGACAACAACCCGAATTCAGACAGATATGCGTACGTTGGAAGTTCATGATTGCGGATTATAGATTACTGAGATTGTGTGGTCACCCGCACCTTTTCTCCTTCCACGGTCAGATAAAAGCAGGATGGTCGGTTGGTGTGGCATGCGGGTCCGGTTTGCTCGACGAAAAGCAGAACGGCGTCGCCGTCGCAATCCAGGCGCAACTCCACCAGTGCCTGCAGATGGCCCGAGGTCTCCCCTTTACGCCAATACTCCTGCCTGCTGCGCGACCAGTAGCAGGCATAACCTTCGCTGAGGGTGCGGTCGATTGCCGTTCGGTCCATCCAACCAACCATCAGAACGTCTTTGCTGTTTACATCCTGAGCAACCGCTGCCACCAGTCCTTCGTTGTTGAACTTCAGGGTAGCGAGCACGTCGGCCAACGCAACGCGGTGATCCTTAGGCGCGGATTCGAGTTCTTTGAACATATCACTACCCGCCGTAACGCTCTCGTAGATAAGCGAAAACCGCGCGCAGGCCCATGGCTTCCCCGCCCACCGGCCTGCCGGGACGATGGCGATTGTTGAATGCCATGATGTCGAAGTGCACCCAGGGAATGGCCTCGACGAATTTCTGCAGAAACAAAGCCGCCGTGATCGCGCCTCCGTAAGGTGAACTTGCCGAATTGACGGTATCCGCAACCTTGCTTTCCAGCAGGTGGGTATAGGGTTTGTGTAGCGGCATTCGCCAGATCGGGTCGTCGGTATTCACCCCTGCCCGGTAGATGTCTTGTGCCACTTCGTCGTCGTTGCAGAACATGGCCGAGATCTCGGCACCCACCGCCGATCGTGCAGAGCCGGTGAGGGTTGCGAAGTCGAT
>JAPUJX010000555.1 GCA_027295975.1 Gammaproteobacteria bacterium | reverse complement strand
GAAGGCGCGCGCATCCGCGTGCCTGGATTCATTGTTCTGTTCATCGCGATGGCTGGCCTTGCGTCTCTGGTGAGCCTGCCCGAACCGGTCACCGTTGCCGCCAGCCTCCTGAGCAAGGCTTTTCTGGTTGGCGCCCTTTTTCTCGTCGGCACCCAACTCACCCGGGAAACCGTGCGTAACATAAAGGGGCGGGCCCTCGGTCAGGCGCTGATCCTGTGGGCCGTCATCGTCCCGTTGACCCTGGCGGCAATAACGTTGATCCCATGACCTGCCTCTCGTTGAAGGCGTAGCGTTATATCCATAGACACAAACGATTCTTCCGGTTGCCGGTATCACGCCATAACATTCGCCCATGACCATTCGCAGATTACACATCGATGCATGGAGCCTGATCGCCCTCGGGGTCTTTGTTGCTTATCTGCTTTTGCCTTTGGGGCAATGACCCTGCGCTTGTTCGATTCGCCTATCGGGCTCTAGCAACTTCCAGCCGGACTTCAGTCCGGCTTTTTTTATCCGCTACCTGGCGTTGCGCGTAGTGAATCGTGTAACGTCCAGGGCTTCTTTTGGTTCAACAAGACGCAGGGGAGTGTTTTGCACCATATATACATAAATTTTCGTAACGTTTTCCTCACGGTTACCGGTGGCGTGCTGTTACTCGCGCAGGCAACCGTGTATGGAAAAGATTTGTCCCCGGGTCGTGCCGAGTCGGTTGGCATGTCCACGGAGCGGCTGGCGCGTATCACCGAACTCAGTCAACGTTATGTTGACGAGGGGAAACTTGCCGGTGTCCTGACGATGGTGGCGCGTAACGGCAAGATCGTTCATTTCGAAGCGGTTGGGCACCGGGGCGTTGACGATTCCCGGCCGCTCGAAAAGGATGCCTTGTTTCGCATCTATTCGATGTCGAAGCCGATCACCGCGGTTGCTGCGATGATTCTGTACGAGGAAGGTAAGTTTCAGCTCCGTGATCCGGTGAGCAAATTTCTCCCCGAGTTGAAGGAAATGGAGGTCATCAAGGACGGCGAAGCCGTGCCCCTTGGAAAATCCATCACCATGCAGCAACTGTTGTCCCATACGGCTGGTTTCAGTTATGGATTCACTCGGGGCAACCCGGTCGACATCGCCTATCAGGACCAGAAAGTATTTGAAGCCGTTGATCTGAACGCGTTCGTTAAAACGATCTCCGCCATACCGCTTCTGTACGAACCCGGCACACGCTGGCACTACAGTATTGCCGTTGATCTCACCGGCGCCGTGATCGAACGTATCAGCGGGCAACGTTTCGATCGTTTTCTCGCGGAGCGAATATTCGAGCCGCTGGGAATGACCGATACATTTTTTGATATTCCCGACGAGAAGATGACGCGCTTTCTTCCCAACCACGGCTGGGACCGCGAAAACGAAAAGCTGATTCCCTTTGTCGAACAGGGTTACCCGCTCTATCAGGACACGACGTTCTTTTCCGGTGGCGGCGGGTTGGTGTCCACCGCAATGGACTACCTGCGTTTTGCGGAAATGTTACGCCAGGGGGGTGAACTGGATGGGCAACGGCTGCTGAGCCCGAAAACCGTGCAGTACATGACCACCGATCATCTACCGGCGGCTATTGCCGCTACCGGTTCCGGCGAACAGCCCGGGATCAGCAGTTTTGCGCCGGGGCTCGGCTTTGGTCTCGGCTTCGGCGTCGTCAAGGACACCGTGGCTGCAGGGGTCATCGGATCACCGGGTGAATACAGCTGGGGGGGTGCCGCTGGAACGATCTTCTGGGTTGACCCGGTCGAAGAGATGGTTGTCGTCGGTATGATTCAGCAGATGGGTTCACCCTGGCCGTTGCGAGCGGAGTTGAAGGTGCTCGCCAATCAGGCGCTGATCGAACTGCAGGGGGACTGATCCGAGACGATTTTTTTCGAGATGTTTTTTTGCCGCGCAAAACTTCTTGACAGGGTTGAGCCCGAAGCCTAAAAAACTCCGGTAGATGGGCTCAACCTGGTTTGGAAATTGGCCGCTTCTAACAAGAATCTTCGTGACAAAAGTAGAAGTAACCTCGAGCGGGAAGACACCGAAAATCTGTCCCGCGAACCGCTGGGCGATGACGCCCGCGACGAAGAGGAAATACGGGAAGACGAAGAGGTTGACGAAGACTACGAAGCACCCCTGGAAGACGATGATTTCATTTCCGACGAAGACGATGCCGAAGAACTCGTAGTGGCCGATGAAGAACTCAGCCCGAAAGAACAGGATGCCCGTTCACTGGAGATACGCCGGGCCATAGAACGACGCATGGAACAGAAGCAACTGGAAGAGGATCTGGATTTCCCCGATCTGGATCCGGAAACCTGAATCTCCTCAATGCAACAACAGGCCCCGCCAGTTCGAGATCTGGTGCTCGTTGGCGGCGGGCACAGCCACGTCCAGGTTCTGAAATCTTTTGGCATGCGGCCGCTGGCGGGTGTGCGTGTCACCATTGTCAGCCGCGAACTCAATACGCCATATTCGGGCATGTTGCCGGGATTCGTAGCCGGGTTTTATCCGTGGCGAGATATTCATATCGATCTTGGGCCTCTGGCCAACTTTGCCCAGGCCCGACTGGTCAATGGAGAAGTTGTGGGTCTCGGTCTGGATGAGGGACGCATAAAACTCCGTAACCGGCCCGACCTCCACTACGACATATTGTCCATCAACTCGGGCGCCGTGCCGGTAGGTGTCGGAGACAAGGGCATCCCCGTGAAACCCATCGGCAGGTTTTTACCCCGGTGGGATCAGGTAAAACGGCAAGCCAGATCCGGAGAACAAATCGTCATCGTCGGCGGCGGTGCCGGTGGTGTCGAATTAGCGCTTGCCATGCGCCAGTCGCTTGCCGCCGGTATTGAGATCAGCTTGATTACGGAGCGTCTGCTGGACGGGTACAACAGACGGGTCCGTAACTTTTTGAGTCGGGAGTTGACGAGTCGCGGGGTGCGTTTGACGGTAGGGGTCAGCGTCGAGGGTGTGGAAGGTACCCGTGTGTACACGAGCGACGGCCAATCTTTCTCTGGAGATTATGTGTTCTGGGTAACCGGAGTACAGGCTCCCGCCTGGCCGGGGGAAGCCGGATTGGCAACCCAGGCTGAGGGTTTCATCGAGGTGCACAACACCTTGGCTTCGGTCTCCCACCCGGAGGTTTTTGCGACCGGAGACATCGCCGCGTTGACAGGCCAGCCAAGACCAAAAGCCGGGGTGTTTGCGGTTCGCGAAGGACCGGTGCTGGCGGATAACTTACGCCGCGCGTTGACCGAAAAACCCTTGCGCGTTTACCGGGCTCAGAAGCGATTTCTCAGCCTCATCGGAACCGGCGACGGCAGGGCGGTGGCCTCGAAAGGGCCGTTCAGTGGATGGGGTCGTTGGGCGTGGCGATGGAAAGACCATATCGATCGCAAGTTCATGGAGCGTTTTACCCGGCTCCCGGAGATGCAGGTGAGTACCCCCAACCTTGCACCCGCTTTGCAGGCAGATGCACCTGACGCCATGCGTTGTGGTGGATGTGGAGCCAAACTTGGTGCGGACCCCCTGGCTCGTGTGTTGGCGCGTCTACCGAGCCAGAAGTTCGAACACGTGCGTCTTGGAATTGGCGACGACGCCGCTGTCCTCGAACATCGCAACGGAAATCTCGCATTGACGGTTGACGGCTTTCGCAGCCTTGTCACCGATCCCTATCTCTTCGGCCGGATAGCGGCCCATCATAGCCTCAACGATATATTTGCCATGGGTGCGCGCGGTACCGGCGCTCTTGCGTTGGCCACGGTGCCGCTCATGGCGGAAATCATGATGGAAGA
>JAPUJX010000554.1 GCA_027295975.1 Gammaproteobacteria bacterium | reverse complement strand
CGCACCTCCACCGTATCGCCGACCCGCAGCGGCCGGTGAAACCGGGTCTCGGATCCAACGTGGATCCACGCCGGCATAATATACTCGCGGATCAATGTGCGGTTAGCGATGGAGAGCAACCAATGTGGGTGGGCAAAGGTACGAAAAATGGTTTGTTCATCGTTGATCTGGCTGGCGGACGTCTGATTTCCATCATCGGTAATCTGCCAGTGCCAGGGTGTAAATGGTTGTTGTGGATGTACGGTTTCCCAGTTCATGTCCAGCCGTTCGGCTGGCTTACAGGTGTTGGCGAAGATCGCTTGATCCTCGATCTCGGGCAGTGCTTCCGGCATCGTACAGTGCAACTCCGCCAGCAACACCCCATGTTGGTTGTGGCAGCGGGTGTGATGCCCGGCGGCGTCCTCCACATGGGAAATGTCGAGCCGATCGCCGTGATAGGCCGGTTTCAGGAACCTGACCGAACCGAGGGAGTGGCTTAGCCACGCCTCGCCGAATTTTTCGACGAGCGGGTGGGTAAGATGCCCATAAACGGCGACACCGGGCACCAGAGCACCCTCGAAGCCGTATTGGCGCGCGATCTCGTCGTCGTGGATCTTGTTTTCGGTCGCTTGAGAGAAGTTTCTTGCGATTACCTGATAAGCACCCATACAGACCTCTTCTTGACCGGGAGTATTGTGCCCCAACCGTGGATAATAGAAAGTCTCACGAGGGTAAACATCCGTGATAATCGTTCGCCAACATGGCACGAGATTCGATGACACCGAGGTTGCGCGGCACTATGCGCATCGAGCCCCGTATGCGGCGGTGTCATACGAGTTTCTCCAGGGTCTCGTCGTGCAACATCGTTACGTTTTGGATCTCGGTTCTGGACCGGGGAAAATTGCCGGTGAGATGGCCTCGTGGTTCGAACGGGTTGATGCGGTGGATTCTTCGCTGCCGATGTTACGGCGGGGGCAGGCTCTCCATGCTGGAAGTACCAATATCCGCTGGATTCATGCCCGTGCCGAAGACGCCGCTCTCGAAGGGCCCTATGACCTGGTGACTATTGGCGCCGCGGCTCATTGGATGGATCATGCCGTGGTATTTCCGAAACTTGTCAAGGTAATGGAGAAGGATGGGGTGCTGGCGATGATGGATGGTGATGGCCCTCACCAGCCACCGTGGCAGGCAGCGTGGGTAGTGTTTTTGCGTCGCTGGCTGGAACGGTTTGGAGATAAATACGATCGGGCTCGATTCGGGGATGCGGTAGCCGCATACGAGCGCTGGATGGATGTTGCCGGTCGGCGGACGTTTCTTTTCGACCACCGGCAGAGCGTCGCGGATTTTGTTGCCTGCCAACACTCCCGTGCCACATGGACCATGGCGCGGCTCGGCGAGGCGGCTGGAGCACGGTTTGACCAGGAGCTTACGGAGTTACTTGGTCCCTTTGCTCACGACGGACAGCTGGAATTTTCCGTGCAGACGAATCTGCTGTGGGGCACACCGCGCAGCTGTCTGGTTGAGCCTTGATTCGACCGTTCGCCAGAGAACGGCTGGTGATCGTCACTGGAAAAGGCGGTGTCGGCAAAACTTCATTGGCGGCGGCCCTTGCGCTGTTATCGGCAAGACGAGGCAGTCGTACCGTTCTGGTCACCTTCGACAGGGAAGACACCGACCATTCGATTTTTGGGGTGCGGTTGAAATATCAGCCGAAAGAAGTACATGAACGCCTGGCGGTGAGTCGGGTTGATGCGTTCGAGGCGGTTCGAGAGTACGTACGGCGGAAAATGCCTTTTTCCAGTTTGTACGAGGGGTTTTTCGAAGGCCGGGTATTTCGCGTCTTTGCCGCCGCAACTCCAGGGTTCGAGGAGTTGATGTGTCTTGGCAAGCTTTATGATCTCGCCATGGGTTCGGGGTTCGATAGAGTGATATTCGACGCCCCGTCCAGCGGGCATGTGAAGATTCTGTTGGGTGTGCCGGACGCGACGCTGAAAGTGGTTCAGGTGGGGCCCCTCAATCACAATGCGCGGAAAATTCAGCATCTGCTCTGGGATGCCGATAAAACCCGGATCATCGTTGCTGCGGTGCCGGAAGAGATGGCGATTAGAGAGGCACTGGAGCTTGCCTGCTATTGTCGCGATGAGCGCCGGATGGCTGTTGGGCCGCTGATATTGAACCAGGTGGTGCGAAAGCGTTTTTCCTCCGCCGAGATGGAACTCTTAACCGGGATGGACACACCCTCTGAGGTGCTCCGCGCGGCCATCGGCGCTGCTCAATCGGAATATCAGCTGGCATCCGTCCAGGATCAGGCGCGGCAAGGCATGACACCCTGGCCCGATGTGTTGGAGGTGCCTCGTATTCTCCCCGATGAGGAGTCCGACGGCGGAAGTTCGCGGACCCTCATCGATGAGATGGCCGATCCGCTGCGTATCCTTTTCGGTAATCCCTCTTGAGCACAAGGCTCGACATAACGGCACTCACCCGAGACAAAAAAATCATCGTGTGTTGTGGGAGTGGCGGTGTAGGCAAAACCACCGCGGCAGCGGCCATGGGTGTGCTTGCGGCAACGCAAGGTCGATCGGCGCTGGTGATGACCATCGATCCCGCCCACCGGTTGTCCCAGGCGATGGGGTTGGATGGCTTGAGCAACGATCCCCAGCGAGTCGATCTCGACGCGCCCGGCTCGCTACACGCAATGATGCTTGACAGCAAACGCACGTTTGATCGGCTGGTGGAAAGTTACGCGGCCAACGAGCGTATCCGGGACACCATTTTTGCGAACAACTATTATCAGCAGATGTCTTCCTCCCTCGGCGGCTCAAAAGAGCTGATTGCCATGGAGCGCGTGTTCGAGATAGCCAGTGCACAAGACTACGACCTGCTCATCGTCGATACGCCCCCCGCTCAGCGGGCGTTGGATTTCCTGGACGCGCCCAAACGCATGATCGATCTGTTGGATGGCACTCTCACGGGTTTACTGCTCAAACCATACGGATTGGCGGCCAGAATGCAGTTTGGTCTCTTCCGGGAATCGTCGGCGGTCACGATGAAGTTTCTCGAGCGCCTGACCGGTTTCGAGATACTTACAGACCTGTCGGATTTCATGATGGCGTTCTCCAGCATGTTTGATGGGTTCAAGGACCGTTCACACAAAGTCATGGAGTTGATGCGCGGTCCGGGTACCTCCTTCGTACTGGTTTGCGCGCCGGCACGGATGAGCCTCGGCCAGGCGGATCAGTTTGCAGCGCGGCTGACCAGCGAATCGATCTCCATTGCCGGCGTGCTGGTCAATCGGGTACACCTGCCGTTTGCGACGAGTGGCGATTTGGCGGATGCCGATCTGATTAGCGAGTTGGCCCCCATCGGTCTGCTTAGTGACAAATCCATCGACGGGTTGACGTTGATCGCAAGAGTTACCGGCGCATACACTTCGCAACGAGCATTGGTCAGGTCTGATCGGGCGGCTCTGAAGCAGTTGCGCGAAAGCGAACTGCCAAGCCACCTGGTACCTCATTTCAATCGCGACCTTCACAACATGGAAGATATGGAAGAATTCGCGGCCGCGCTGTATCCGTATAGCGTGCCTTGAAGGGGTCGCTACCCGTCAAACACATCGACGGTCTTTCCTTCTAGCAGTACCCGCTTTATCACTGAGCCTGTGGTACGTATTCTGATACTGAGTCATTGAAGCGCAGGAGAAGAAATGCCGCATATACCCGAAGGTACAGATCCGGAAGACTGGCACCGATACTTCGCTATTGAGTGCAACAACCGCGCATGGGAACTTGCGGTACAACCTCGGAGTGAGGAACGAGACCGTGAAATGTTGAATTGCGCTCATGCATCGGCACTGCACTGGAATGTCGCGGGAACGGAACTCAACGACATGAGAGCCAGGACGCTCCTCGCCGAAGTCCACGCGTTGCTGGGATTCGGGTCGTCCGCGCTTGTGTATGCGGATCAGGTGCGGGCATTTTTTCTGGACAAAGATCCGGCTGACTGGGAGCTTGCATTCATCCATACCATCCACGCTCATGCAGCGTATGTTGCTGGGCGCAGCGATCTTCACGTTTCTTCATACGAAGAAGCCGTGCGCGCTATCGAGGCGATTGCCGATGACGAAGACCGCAAGATTGTTCTGGAGACCTTCAATCTGTTGGCCAAACCGTGAGCATCGACACTCGCTGACCACAAACTATCAACGTCGATCGTTCTTCGCTCTAAAGCCTCAATATGAGTTC
>JAPUJX010000553.1 GCA_027295975.1 Gammaproteobacteria bacterium | reverse complement strand
CCACTGCCAGATGGGTCCGAGGTGCGCCTGAATACCAACGGTCGCCTGGAGGTGAACTACTCGTCAGCCACGCGGGCGCTGCGGTTGTTGCAGGGTGAGGCCTTTTTTCAGGTGGCCAAAGACAGAGAATTGCCGTTTTCGGTGCAGGCCGGGGGTGGCCTGGTGGTGGCCATGGGTACGGCGTTCGCTATACGCCTGCGCGCTGGCCACAAGGTTCAAGTCACCGTGAGCGAAGGCCGGGTCACGGTTGCTGCGAAACAACTTACCGACGAGCCGAGTGATTCGGTCGTTGAAGTTGTCGCGGGGCAGACCGTGACGTTTGAGCGTGCCATCGAGTCGGTTGAGACGCTCGATGCGCCGGAGATCGAGCGCCGCCTGTCCTGGCGCGCTGGAATGCTGATGTTCAACGGCGATTCTCTCGAATCGGTGGTTTCGGAGGTGAGCCGCTATACGGCAACGAAGATCGTAATTTCCGACCCGGAGATCAGGCAATTGAAGGTCGGCGGCTATTTTCGTGCGGGCGATACCGAGGTGCTGCTGCGAACCCTCGCGGATGATTTCGAAATCGAAGTAGATCGGGTGGCTACCGATCTCGTGTATTTGCGCTCTCGGACAAACTGATCGGCATGCACCTGCGGGTGTCGTCGTTCATGTCCCACGCGTTGTTGGTCAGTATGGTGGATTTTTTGCCGTCGGCTGTCTCATTGGACCGAGCACCTCGTAGAAGGAAGGTGGGTCGATGGGCAGGGCGCCGTGCAGCGAAATCTGCGGCACGAGCTAGCGGCGTCCGGTCGTGCGGCGTAGGTTTGTTGCTGCTGGGTTGCGTGAATGCGGCCAGTGCGTCAGAGATGTATGAATTTGACATCGCTGAGCAACAGGCCCAAACGGCCCTCAACCTACTTGCAAAGCAGGCGTCCGTTCCGCTGCTTTTCCCCTTTGATGACGTGCGTGGCGTGACCACCGGAGCTGTGGTGGGGGAGTACACCGTGGAGGATGCTCTGACACGGCTGCTCGCTGGAACCGAACTCCGGGGTCGCATTAACGAGGCTGGTGTGATGACCGTCACGGCAGGTGACTCATCGCCAGGCGACCTCGATTCAGGGGAGAGAGAGATGATGACGACCAGCAATGGCCGGAATAGATCCAGGTTCAGCCTGGGTGCAGCGTTGTCGGCAATATTCTTAAGTGGGGCGGCCAGTGGTGCTACCTCCGAGGTTCAACAAAACGTCATAGAAGAAATAGTGGTCACCGCACAGAAGCGTGAGCAGAACATGCAGGATGTGGGTATCGCTGTCAGCAGCTTTTCCAACGCCGACATCCGCGAACTCGGCATGCTACGGCCCGAGGATCTGGCCGGACAAACAACCGGCTTGGACGTCAAAAACGCGTTAGGCGCTTTAAACCCCGTGTTTACCCTGCGTGGCATAGGGCTTAACGATTACAACTCCAACAATAATCCTTCCGTTGGAATCTATATCAACGAAGTCTATATGATCAACGGTGGCTTCGCGGCCTTCCAGATGTTCGATATGGAGAGGGTCGAGGTGCTCAAAGGTCCACAGGGCACCCTATACGGGCGCAATACCACAGGTGGCGCCATCAACTTCATCACGGCCAAGCCAACCGAAGAATTCGAGTCGTATCTGGACGTCAGATATGGGCGCTGGAACACCATTACCGCCGAGGGCGCGATAAGCGGGTCGATCGGTGAGAATCTGACGGGACGGTTGGCCTTCGCCACGAATCACTCGGATGGTTACTACAAAAACAATGGCACCGGCGCGGCCGGTGGTGTGCTTAACGCAGGTGCTTCGGCGTTAGACGACCTGGGCGAAGCCCTTTTCGGACAACCCCCGGCAGCGTCTGTTCTTCCCCCCAATCCGGTCGTACCGCCTGATGATGACTTTTTCGAGCAGGAAACGTATTCGCTGCGGGCGACGTTGGCATGGACGCCGAGCGACGCGGTCGATGTCACCGCGAGCATTCACTACACCAATGACGGCTCGGACATGTTGCCAAGGAGCATGGACTTTGGCGCTGTAGATCGCGGCGGATTCACTCCCGCAGATGACGACCCTTTCACAGTGGATGACAACCTCACCGCTGGTACCGATGGCAAGGTAGACATCGACGGATTCGGTGGATCGCTGAAGATAGACTGGGACCTGGGGTTTGGGACATTGGTCTCGGTAACAGGCTACGAGACCATCGAACGCCTCATGCCCTTCAACGACTCCAGCCCGTGGCGCATCGTCGATCAGCTCTTTCATGACGATATGTACGAGTTCACCCAGGAACTCAGGTTGTCCTCGAACAGCCCCGGCCCGCTGTTTTGGGTCCTCGGCGCGTACTATGGTTATGAAAATATTGAATCGCGTAAGGATATCAATGGGCTGGATTTTGTTGCCCGGACATTGATATTTACCGATTTTGAACAAACGGGCGACACTTATGCCGCCTTCCTTCATACGGAATACGACATTGCCGATAACGTCAAGCTAACCGGTGGGATACGTTATTCCTACGACAAGCAGACCTCAGAAGGGGGGTCCGCCACCGACGATCCATTTGGCGTGGATCTGGCGAATCCCCTGTTTGGCGACATCCCATTGTTTGGTGAGACGAGCTTTAATGAAGACGACGTGTCGGGCAAGGTGGCAATCGACTGGACGCCCAACGATAACGTGCTGTTGTACGCTTCGTTCAACAAGGGTTACAAGAGCGGCGGTTACGATGGCTCAACCATCACTGACCCGGCATCGTTTACCCCGTTTCTCGGCGAGACATTGTTTGCCTGGGAAGCCGGGATGAAGAGCACCTTGCTTGATCGAACCCTGCAATGGAACCTCTCGGTGTTCACATACGACTATGAAGATATGCAGGCCGAGGCCCAACGCGAAATTCTGCCGGGGATCTTCGAAAGCATTCGAGCCAATGTCGGCGAAGCCGACATCTGGGGGTTTGAGACCGATGTCTGGTGGAAGCCGACCTTGGGCCTCGATATCAAACTTGGCCTGGCGTACGTGGATACCGAACTGACCTCGTGGAACGCTGCTGGACTCGATTCCCCAGATCCGGACGTTGTCGCCGAAGCCGAGGCAGATATAGCAGCCCATATCGGGAACCGGGTCCCGGATGCACCGGAGTGGACCTTCAACGGTCTGGTTCGCTATGAGCGGTCCTTATCTGACAGGCTGATCGGCGCGGTGATGGTCGACTTCAACTGGAGTGACGATACCTTTAAGAACATCGACAACGACGAATACTTGATGCAGGAAGCGTACTGGCTGGTCAATGCGCGGATATCGGTGGCGTCGGCAGCTGATACCTGGGAGGCAGCGTTCTATGTCAAAAACCTTTTTGATGAAGAGTATTTTCGCGAGCGCTTCGACAACTTCGGTCCGGATTGGATATACGAGACCCCTGGTGCACCGCGCTTCTATGGCGTGAGCTTAAATTATCGTTGGAATTAGCGCCTGTATGGCCCCGCGATAGATTCGCCCGCGGGGCCGCTCAGGCCAGCTCAACCCTGTCGTTTGTATTCAGGTACAAAACCAGATTCGCCACCGGGATGGTAGTGCTTACCGCGGGTTGATTCTCCGCTAATTCGGAGCACTCC
>JAPUJX010000552.1 GCA_027295975.1 Gammaproteobacteria bacterium | reverse complement strand
GGCCATCCGACGCTTGGAACCGCAAGGGTATTAACCGGTGGAGAGGGCGCATATATCCTGGATCTCGATGTGGGCCCGGTTGCGGTACGCTTCGCCGACGGTCTTGGCTGGATCTCCCCTCCGGCGGTAACGTTGAAGGACAGATTTCCCGGTGATGCCGCCGCGGCGCTCATCGGCCTGGAAACCACGGATCTCGATCCCGACTTCCCGATCCGGTTCGCCGAAGTAGGGCCGAAGTTCCTACTGATCGGACTCCGGAATCTCGCCGCGCTGCGGGCCGCAAAGGTAAACGAATCCCTCTACGATAAACATCTTGCCGACGGTTTCGAACTTCAGTGCGTTTTTGTGTTCACCAGCGATAGCTATTCGGATGATGCGGATTTCGCTGCGCGGATGTTTTTTCGTTCTCCGGGACTTCGTGAAGACCCCGCAACCGGCAGCGCCAACGCGGCTTTCGCGGCATACCTCAGGGATCTGCGTGGTGGTGAATTCGAGGTGGTGGTGGACCAGGGCGTCGAGATAAAACGCCCCTCGCGGCTTTATCTGAAGGTTGCCGAATCCATCGAGGTAGGCGGCCGCGTGCAGGAAGTATTGCGGGGTGAACTGACTTAAGCGGGCTTGTGCGCGGTGTTCCGGGGTAGTTGTCCACGACCCAACTATGTGGACAACATCTCAGATTTTCGAGCTGACATTACAGACAATGGCCGCCCATGCTTTCAAAAGAATAGCGCCATGCTCATTACAATCATCCTCTGCCTGCTTATCTGGTTGTGGGTCATCGAAAAACGGCTGCAACACCTCACCGAGGCCGTTCAATCGATCAAGCTCGACGCGGAAGGAATGCAGTCCATGAAATACGGCGTGAACAACGAGATCGCCAGTATCAGATCCGAAATGGGGGATCTGCTGGATGCAAAAAACAGTCGAGAGGGCGACAACGACAACGACATGGGTTTCCATCAGGCTACATCCTGATTTTCGAAAAACTTGTCGCTCATTTAATACCGAGGCGCTGGAGTTGTTCCTCCGGCGCTTCCACATCCGCGAGCGCTGCCTTCAAAAGTTCCAACATATCTGCCTCTTCCCGGCCGCCCAGGCGGTTTTCGGCTTCTTCAGGGTCGTTGTCAATATCGTACAGACAGTGCCAGTTGATGGGTTGCTGCGCGCACCAGTAAGGCAGCCCGTCTCCCGGTTCATAAGGTTGGCGAATGACGGGTATGTCTGAACCGGGCATGTAATCCAGGTAGGCGCGGCGATCGGGGTTTGGCAACTTCAGCCTGGGCGCGCTGACAATTGGCATCGTCGACCATCGATTCGACCATAACGACAGCGGCAGATTGTCATCGTTGACGGGTGCTCGAGCATACTTCCGGTTGCCGTCGAATACGTGAACCCAGCGACCCCACACCCCCGATAACGCCCACTCACGCACGCTGGTGGTTTCCCCACGGACGAGGGGCAACAGGGAAACACCGTGGGTGCGGTGGCGGGGAGTCAAATCGAAGATGTCGTAGAGCGTTGCGTTGATGTCGACATTGGTTGTCAATCCAGCAACGCTGCCGGCTGCCACTCCAGGCAGATGCATCATCAGTGGGGTATGACCCATTGGTTCGAAGTGAGGCACTCCGGGTTTGCCGAAGATGTCGCGTTCGCCAAGATAGTGACCGTGATCCGTGCAGAGAATGACGACCGTGTCGTCCCATAACCCGTTTTTGTCCACGGCATCCATCAGCTTGCCGAACCAGTGATCGATCATGCTGAGTTTGGACCCGTAGTTCGCACGCACGTGTTTTGCCTGGCGGGCATTTATCACTCCCCGTTCCACGGTTTTGACGGAGTAAGGGGGCCAGATGATGAGTTCTTCGGACCAGTCCGGATCGTATTTGTTCGCCCAGGGTTCGGGGGTATCGAACGGCTCATGAGGGTCGAATTCGTCGATGAAAAGCAGGAATCGGTCGTGGAAACCGGCGTTTTCGTCAAGCCAGTCGGCCGCCGTCTGCATGGTTCGAGGCCCGGGAAAATCGAGTTCCTCGCGAAACCAGGTGCGGGTGGTGTTGTAACGCTGATTCAGGCCGACACCGGCCGGTAAAGCGGGTGCTCCTGCCCAGGACGGGTCGGGGCGGGTCTTCCACGGATCGTTTTCGTGACCGCGGACATATTCCCAGCCTCGAAACTCGGTGTGGTAGTTCTCTCCGCCGGTTTCAAAAAGGTGTGGGTGGTCGCTGACCAGCATCGTGGTGACACCCTGCTCCCGCAGGGGTTGTGTTATAGCCTCTTCCCAGAGTTCGATAGAACCCCAGGGTTTCCAGAGGAAGTCGAGAGCCCCGCCCAGAATGTCGTGCCGCGCCGGCATGCAGGGAAGAGATCCCACGAAGTGTTTTTCAAATCTCGTGCTGCGAGCGGCGAAGCGGTCGATGTTGGGTGTTTCGAACTCGTCCCCCCCATAAGCACCCAGCATATGACGGTTCAGGCTGTCCAGCAGAATGACGATCGCATTTTTTGGTTTGTCCATCACGCCCTCCCATGGTTGTCGTGCGGTCGCTGTGGGAACGAAGATACGCTCC
>JAPUJX010000551.1 GCA_027295975.1 Gammaproteobacteria bacterium | reverse complement strand
GCGGGGTTTGGGTTTTTGGGGTTCGTCCGGTAGCGGCGGCCGTACGGCATTGCCCCGCCCCGCGGTCACCCCACCCCGGGGGGCTCTCACCAGTGTGAAAAAGGCCCCCCCCCCGCTTCTCCTCGAGATCGTTCTGGAATTTCGAGGTTGGCCTTCCATGACGGCTCAATCTGGCCTGTGGTCAGCGGTATTGAAACACCGCGCTTCAGCGAACAGGTGATGTCTGCCTCCATCCAGAAAGCGATGATGCCGATAGTCAGGACTGAAGGATGTCGAGGGAACCGAGGGGCTGACGGGGAAGCTCTGAGTGGGCCGTGGAGCCCAGCCGAATGAGCGAATTGACCGCTTCGGGCAAGTTCGTGAAATGAGGGCATTCCGGAGGAACGGGGCGGGGCGCGCGTAGAGCTTCCCCTTCAGCCCCTCGGGTCCCTCGGAGCACCCGGTTCAACCTAGTGGAGGATCTCGTCCTGGCCTTCAAGGTCCTTCAGACGAGACGAGGCGAGTTCCGCCAGATCACCCGTGGGGACAAGCCGCAGCACCTGCAGGAACGCCTCCCGGGCGGCGGTAACGCCGCCGAGCCGTAACCAGAACTGGCCGCGCTCCAGGTACAAATGTGGATGGTCGGGGGCGAGTGCGAGTTGGTAATCCAGCATCTCCAGCGTGCGGTACCACTCGCCATCGCTGGCATACTGGTACTTCAGGTTGTTCAACATCCGCAGCGCAACTTCATCCGGGCTCGCCGCGGCAAAATGATTGCCCATGCCCGCCATGTCTCCCAGCTTCACCAGGCAATCCGGTTCACTGGTTTTCTTCATCAGATGCGGATCAACTAACTGTTTGCCGACCCGTACCAGAAAGTGACCCGGAAAGTTTACCCCCACTGCCCGGTGACCGAGCTTTTTAGCTACGTGGATCAACAACACCCCAAGACTGATTGGAAGGCCACGTTTGGTTTCCAGCAACTTGTCCAGGCGGCTCTCGACAACCACACCGCTGGCATCGGGGTTGCCGCCAAACCCGGCGTCCCGCAGATACACCCAGGGTGCCTTTATGTTGGTGCAGGATTCGACAAGTCTGCCCGTCCGTATGCGAACTTCGGCCAAATCGGCGGCGCTATCGACGGCACAATTCACCAGTAACGCAGCGTCGAACTCTTCGGCGGCCGGATCGGCTGCAAACATCTCGAATCGATCGATCAGCGGTTGATGCACCAACCCATACTCCTCTCATTGGGGGTCCAGTCTCACCCTTCTTGAAACGGGCTTAATGTTCCCTCGTTTTGCTAAACTGAATATCTGGCCAGCGCTCCTCGGCAAGCTGCAGATTTACCCTGGTAGGAGCCAGATAGGTGAGGTAACCGCCTCCATCAAACGCCAGATTAGTCTCGTGTTTTCGTTTGAATTCTGCCAGTTTTTTGTCATCTTCACAGTGCACCCAACGCGCGGTGTAGACATTGGCATCCGCGTATCCACAATCCGCGAGATATTCATCCTTCAGTCTGTATGCCACGAGATCGAACTGCAGTGAACCCACGGCACCGACGATCAGCTCGTTTTTTGCGATCGGCTTGAAAACCTGGCTCGCTCCCTCTTCCGACAACTGATCCAGCCCTTTCTCCAACTGTTTGCGTTTTAGCGGGTCTTTAGCACGCACCTGGCGAAACAGCTCCGGGGCGAAGTTGGGGACACCTTTGAATTTGATGTTTTCGCCTTCGGAGAACGCATCGCCAATCTGAATCGTTCCGTGATTGTGCAACCCGATAATGTCTCCTGGATACGCCTCCGCGGCCTGAACACGTTCGCCTGCCATGAAAGTGACGGCATCGGTAACCCTGATGTCCTTGCCGAGACGCACGTGTTTCATGCGCATCCCATGTTGGTAATGTCCGGAACAAACGCGCAGGAAGGCTATACGGTCACGGTGTTTGGGATCCATGTTCGCCTGTATCTTGAACACGAACCCGGAGAACTTTTTCTCGTCGGGGAACACGGTGCGATCTTGGGTTTCACGAGGCTGGGGTTCGGGCGCATAACTGACAAAACCATCAAGCATTTCCTTGATGCCAAAGTTCCCGAGGGCGGTACCGAAGTAAACGGGTGACAGGATGGCAGCCGAGAAGTCGTCCAGGTCGAACTTGTGACTGGCGCCACGGACCAACTCGATCTCTTCGCAGCAGGCTTCGTACGAGCTGTCCAGAAAAGTCTGGGCTTCGGTGCTGTCGAGTCCCTGGATCTCCGGGAAGCAATATATGTGGTGACCCTGCCCCTGCTTGTAACAGATGATGCGATCTCGAACGAGGTCGTAGACCCCTTTGAACTGGTACCCCATGTCGATCGGCCAGGTCATGGGCGCACAGTGGATCTGCAGAATGTTCTCGATTTCGTCCAGCAGTTCAATGGGATCGCGAACATCCCGATCCAGCTTGTTGATGAACGTAACGATTGGCGTATCACGCATCCGGCAGACGTCCATCAACTTGATGGTTCGCGGTTCCACGCCTCTGGCCCCATCTATCAGCATCATTGCCGAATCGACGGCCGTCAACGTCCGGTAGGTATCTTCGGAAAAATCCTCGTGCCCGGGTGTATCCAACAGGTTCACCATGTATTCGCCGTAGCGAAACTGCATTACCGAGGTAGTGACCGAAATACCCCGTTCCCGCTCCATGGCCATCCAGTCCGAGGTCGCATGCCGGTCCGATTTACGCGCCTTCACGGTACCTGCTAACTTGATGGCTTCGCCGAACAACAACAATTTTTCGGTCATCGTGGTTTTCCCCGCGTCCGGATGGGAGATGATGGCAAATGTCCGGCGCGATGCCTGAGATGGTGGAGACAACATCAAACGGTTACTCGATCATGGGCTGGAAAAGCCGCGCATTATACCCACGGACTCAAATAATTCTCTGACGAAATCGATTCATCGCCGACAGCTGGTTGGGCCGGGTCGCCCCAGGCGTCTCCGTTAGCGTTGCGCGTCGAAATAGTGTTCCAGATCCAACACGAGAACCTGTGCGTCTTCGTGACCGAGGTGAGAAGAATAGTAGTCCTTACGTTTACCCACCTCTTTGAATCCGAAAGACTCGTACAGCCGAACCGCTACCAGGTTGGAGGGGCGTACTTCCAGAAACAATGCACCAGCGCCTGTCTCGAAGGCTCGTTGCAGCATGTGCAACGCCAGCAATCGGCCGTATCCATACCCTTGCTCATCACGGCACACGCAGACATTCAGCAGATGTCCATCTCCCGCAGCGACCGACAAGATCCCATGACCGATAATGCGATCATGCGAACACAACACCCAGCATTCGTGGTTCGCCTCGATACAGTCGACAAAAATACCCCTCGTCCAGGGAAACGCATAAGCGCGGATCTCGTTTTCCATCACCCGATCCAGGTCTGCAAGCACCATGGGTCGAGGGTGGATCAGGTCAAGCGAGTTTGAATTTGCCGCCATAACTGTTTCTTCTGTTCACTGTCGGCGACCAGATCCTGTATCGGTGGCATGCTGATCAGCTTGTCGCCGAGCAGCCCGTCAGCGAGCAAATCTATCACTTTCCGGGTCGCTAGAACCCAACCTGCTCCACACTCCTGCATCTGCTTTTCCACGAAAGCACCCAGGGCTCGGGGCCCATCTTGTGATGGCAGATTCGCAACACCAACCAGCGGCCATGTGAATTGCGTCTCGCGTACGCTAATTTGCCAGTCACCGGACACCGCAGCCAGCAAATCGTTCACCAGCCGACCGCCGATTCTCCTCCTGTCCTGAAGCGGCGGCGTAGCCTCGAAAAGCAGCAGCACTCCCGGTGCCGAGACGCAAGAAACGGCAATGCCCGTGTCCGTTTCGGAGCTGCCAACAGGTTCACGAACGGGTAGTTGGGACTGTTCGACAGTGTGCGCAGTCGGCTCGGTTCCAACATCCAAACCCGTCGCAGGTTGCGCGACGGTTGCATGCTGGCCGTGGGTAGTTTCGTTACGGTGCGCGTTCAGAAACGGCCGCAATACCCAGACATCAATCTCGAGATCGCGCAACAGCTGACGTTTGGCTATATCCATGATCGACGCGTGCACCCATCGGTGGGCTCAACATTGTACACTTGGCGACCCGCGCATCCAGGCGTTGGAACGCAGAGAGAGCAGACATCATGAAGTACCTGACGGACGACGTTCGCATCACCGGCATGGAAGAGGTCATCGCCCCCGAAGAACTCATTGCCGAGTTGCCAATTTCCGACCAGGCCTCGGAGTTGATCTTCTCCAACCGTCAGCAGATCGGACAGATTCTGCGCAATAGCGACAGACGGCTGCTTGTCATCATCGGTCCCTGCTCTATTCACGATCCCCAAGCGGCGCTTGAATACGCTGGTCGGCTTGCGGAACTGAAACGGAAACACCATGAGCATCTGCATATCATCATGCGCGTTTATTTCGAAAAACCCCGCACATCGGTCGGATGGAAGGGTCTCATCAACGACCCAAAGCTCAACGACTCATTCGACGTCAATCTAGGGCTGCGCGTGGCGCGCGGAGTGCTGCGCGACATCGCGGAACTCGGGCTCGGCAGCGGCACGGAATATCTCGACCCAATCACCCCCC
>JAPUJX010000550.1 GCA_027295975.1 Gammaproteobacteria bacterium | reverse complement strand
CAGCCATCCTCTTTTTCAACCGTCCTCTTTTTCAACCGTCCTCTTTTTCAACCGTCCTCTTTTTCAACCGTCCTCTTCTTCAGGTGCCCTCTTCATCAACGGCCAATCCGTATCAACCGTCCTCTTTTTCGGGCGTCCTCTTCATCAACGGCCAATCCGTATCAACCGTCCTCTTTTTCGGGGGTCCTCTTCATCAACGGCCAATCTGTATTAACCGTCCATCTGCATGATCGGGCGCACCTCTATGGAGCCGTGTTCCGACGCGGGAATCTCCGCGGCGTAACCGAGCGCCTGATCCAGGCTCTCGCAATTGAGTATGTAGTAGCCGCCGAGTTGCTCAGTGGTTTCCGCAAACGGACCGTCCACATTGGCCACTTCACCACCATTAACCCGAACCGTCGTGGCCGTTTCCGTTCCCAACAGCGGATCTCCAGCTTCAAAAACGCCGTCCTCACGTACCTTCTGGGTAAAGGCGAAGTAGCGCTGAAAGTTTGCCCCCTGTTCTTCTTCCGTCCGTTGGGACGCCCGCGCCTCATTCTCGTATATCAACAACATGTATCGCATGGTGAACTCCTCCAGTTTATCTGTTGGCGACGACGAACCCGCCATCGCGGCGTGTATTCGTTGTCTTTACCTTGACGAACAACCCGGGATTCAACCGACAGGTTATACTCATAAAGGTCTACGGAACGACATCACATGGAAGGACCGACATCACACGTCTACTTCTCCCAGCGTCTGCGCCTGCATTATGTCGACTGGGGGAACGAAGGTGCGCCTTCGATGCTGCTGGTGCATGGAGGCCGGGATCATTGCCGCAATTGGGACTGGGTTGCGGAAGCGTTGCGCGGCGATTACCACATCATCGCCCCGGATTTACGTGGCCATGGAGATTCACAGTGGCAAATCGGCGGCGGTTATAACCAGATAGACTACGTTTTCGACATCGCCCAGCTCGTAAACCAGAAGAACATGGGCCCGGCAACCATCATCGGACATTCCCTTGGCGGTTCCATTTCCCTCCTCTACTCCGGGCTGTTTCCAGATACCGTGGCGAAACTCGTCTCCATCGAGGGTATGGGACCACCCCCCGGGATCATCAAGGACCTCATCGAGCAGCCGATGGAAGATCGCCTGCACGTCTGGGTCAACGAGTTGCGCAAGCTTTCAAGTCGAATCCCCAGACGTTATGCGAGCCTCGAGGAGGCTTACGAACGAATGCAGAAAGAGAACCCGCATCTTACGGAAGACCAGGCGCGGCACCTCACCATTCACGGCAGCAACCAGAACGAAGACGGCTCCTACAGCTGGAAGTTCGACAACTATGTGCGGAATTTCCCGCCCATTGGTCTCAACTTCGAGGACCAGCATGGCCTCTACAAACGGATCAACTGCCCTACCCTGTTGGTCCGGGGGACCGAATCCTGGGCATCCGACCCCGGGGAAGACGGTCGCGCCAAGACCTTTCGGGATGTTCAAGTGGCCAGCATCGACAAAGCCGGGCACTGGGTCCATCACGATCAGCTCGACACCTTCATCACCCTCATCAAGGGCTTCCTGGGTATTTGACCGTAACGTGAGCGAGCGAGCACAAAAGCTCCACGCCACACCCTGGCTGGGGGTTTTCTACATCACAGGTGGCGGCTCCGAATTCCTCTCGGAACTGCTAACTACTGCCGGTGCTTCAAAAACGGTCCTGGAAGCCCGCGTGCCCTATGCATCAAATGCCCTGGCGGATCTTCTGGGCCAGATACCCGAGCAGGCTTGTTCCGATGGAACGGCTCGATCCCTGGCCATGGCTGCATTTCAACAAGCCAGGAAGTCGGCTGATGCGCCGGTGTTCGGCTTTGCATGCACCGCCAGCCTCGCTACCGACCGCGAGAAACGAGGCAAACACCGAGCCCATATTGCCGTACAGACCGAGCATGCCACCATTGCCTTCGCCCTGAACCTCGAGGGGAGCAGAACAGACGAGGAACGCGTGCTGGTCGAGCAGCTCTGGCATGCACTCAACATCGCCCTGGATCTGCAACTGGAGCCACCCGAGCCAATTCTAACTACCAGCGAACGCACGGATGCTCAGAGTCACTGGCGAAAACTCGTCCTGGGAGAAACAATCGCCCACACCACGGCAGATCATGACGGTAAACTCCTTTTTCCCGGCGCGTTCAATCCGCTACACGTGGGCCACGAGAAGAGGCTCACCATCGCCGAAGCAAGAACCGGCCTCATCGGCGCGTACGAACTTTCAATATCAAACGTCGATAAACCACTCCTCGACTACACCGAGATCGGCTCCCGCCTGGCACAATTCACAAACCCGGTCTGGCTGACGCGACTACCCACATTTCTCGACAAGGCGCGGCAGTTTCCGAACGCACACTTCGTACTTGGCACCGACACGCTCCTGCGTATCAACGATCCCAAGTATTACCACAACTCCACTACCCACGACGATGCCCTTGCCGAACTAATCGATCTCGATTGTCGTTTTGTGGTGTTCGGCAGAACAACATCCGAGGGTTTTCTCACCCTCGCCGACATACCCGCACTACCGGAAGGCATTATCTCACGCTGTATCGAGATCGACCGCTCACAATTTGATGAGGCAATATCGTCGACTGCCATTCGGGGATTGTCGTAGGGTGATCCTTGGAACGGGGAGCGAGATGGGTTTTCCAGAGACGCCGTGAATCCATCCCTGGAGGCTTGGCTCTCGGGAGTTCGCTTTGCGAACTCCTAAGCCATTCGCGTCGCGAATG